>JAAYJF010000134.1 GCA_012523075.1 Clostridiales bacterium
CATTACCAAAAGTAGCTTAGTATTAATTTTTCAAAGTTCATAAGTTATCCACAGGCATTGATATGCTTAGCTTTGCAATTATCTTTTTTAGCGTTAAATAAAAATGTTAATTGTGCAATTTGCTCAAATAATAATGGAAATTTTATCAATAAATGTCCCGTTCTGTTATTACCACACAGCGGTTATGGTAAAATATTACATGTTTTGACTTGTATTGTTGGAAGGGTTATTATTATTTATGAAGATTATTCCGATAAATACACATAGAGGCAGACTTTTGTAAAAGGGGGAGGCTCTCACTTTGGTGGACTTCGATATAAAGGTTCTGGACGACATACTACATTCAACAATCCAAAAAATACAGGAGGGCAAGGGGGAAATTGACGAAATAAGCAGCCAAATTAACGAAGAATGTGAGAAACTAAAGAAGGACCTGCAGGAGATTAGCTACAAGGTAAACCAAATAATCAAAAAAGTGGACAGCTTTCAGTACAAGGAAAAGCTGGCCAGGTACGAGCTATTCATAACCAACAGGGACTTTCAATCCCACAGCGAAGCCGAGATGAAAAACGCCTACAACGCGGCACTGGAGCTACGGGACCGCTACCTGGAACTGCAGCAACAGGAAAGGCTGCTCCGGCAGGAACGGGACAAGCTCACCCGCCGATACAGGAAACTTTCCGCCACCGCCAAAAGGGCGCAGTGCCTGTCAGCCCAGATCGCCGACGTGATAAGTTACCTGGCGGAAAACCTTAAGGGCATGTCGGGCTATGTCAAGAAACTGCAGGGCAAGGATGACATGGTGATAGCGATCATAAGGGCCCAGGAGGAGGAACGAAAGTCCATAGCCCGGGAAATCCATGACGGCCCGGCCCAGGCCATTTCCAACGTGGTTATACGGGCGGAGATATGCAAACAACTGGGCATAGAGAAGCCGGAGCTTTTAGAGGAGCTGGAGGGACTGGTGGCAACGGCCAACAACAGCCTGGAGGACATACGAAGGATTATATTCAACTTAAGGCCAATGCACCTGGACGACCTGGGCCTAATTTATGCGGTAAACAAGTACTGCGACGACTTTGAGAAGCGGACGGGCATAAGGGTGCTGGTGAAACACACCGGCTGCGACCGGCGTTTTGACGATACCCACGAGATATCCATATACAGGATTATCCAGGAAATACTCAACAATGCACGGAAGCACTCACGGGCGGATACCATAGAAATAGACTTCAACATATCGCCCCTTGTGATAGGCGTAACGGTTAGCGATAACGGTATAGGCTTCGACCCCGAGGGGGTGGACTATACAAAGCATTTTGGCCTTAAGGGTATAAAGGAACGGGTGAACCTTATGGAAGGCAGCATAAGGATAGATTCGGCCAAGGACAGGGGCACCACCTTTTACATAGAGATACCTTTCAGTTAGCGCATGGCCGGAAGTTTGCGACCGGCCGCAAGCTCGCAGTCGGTCGGCACTATTCCGTACCGGGAGTTAAAAGGAGGGGTAATATGGGCGCAATCAGGCTTTTAGTTGTGGACGACCACGCCATTGTGAGGCAGGGACTTATTAAACTCATTGAGATGAACGAGGAGTTCAGGGTAGTAGCCGAGGGTTCCAACGGCAGGGAAGCAATTGAACTTGTAGATGCTCACCGGCCGGATATTGTGCTTATGGACCTCAATATGCCGGACATGGACGGGATTGAGGCCTGCCGGAGGATTACAAACTGCGGTACCGCTACCAAGGTTATAGCCCTAACGGTGTGTGAGGACATTGACATGATAACCCAGGCCCTGGCGGCCGGGGCAAAGGGGTACATATTGAAAAACACCGATTTGGAAAGCCTGACAAGGATAATAAAAGGGGTGTTCGAGGGCAAGGCCTATATTGACCCGTCGGTGACCACCGGCCTTATTGACCGGTACACAAACTATGCACGCCAGGCACAAACGCGGGACGCCTCCCCCCTTTCGGAGCGGGAAACGGAGGTGCTGGGCCTTGTGGCGGCGGGAAAGACCAACAGGGAGATAGCCGAAGAGCTTTTCATAAGCGAAAAGACCGTGAAAAACCACATAACCAGCATACTGAGGAAACTGGACGCCGCCGACAGGACCGAGGCCTGCGTGGTGGCAATGAAGCGAAATATGATTTAGGTAAATAAGGGGAACGGGGGCTGTGAATTGGTGGTTGTGATTTTGTAGCAGGGGTTTCGTCCCAGTGGGACGGGGTCCTGTTTTTTTATAGGACCTTTGGGCCATGTCCAAAATAAGCCCCAAAGCTTTCAAAATGGGTCCTTAGGCCGATGTTAACCGTTCCCGCCGGTGGTATCATATTAATCACCAACCAAAAATGAAAGGAGTGTAGTAGCAATGCTTAGAAACATAAAAAACTTCCTGGCGGATGAAAGGGGCCAGGCATCGACGGAGTACGCGGTAATTATTGGCGTGGTGGCAGTCGCTCTTATAGCTGTTTTGGTAGCATTCAAAGACCAATTAAAAGGAATATTCGAAGCAGCCGAAAGCGAACTGGCTGGAAAAGTGCCCGGAGTTCCATCAGGCTCCGAATAATCAATTTCCCCCTTGTCCTGCTATGCCACACGGCAGGACTTTTTTTTCAAAGAACCAGGGAGGGATTCCTCTATGAAATACATTCTCCTTGTCAGCATACTAATAATCTGCACCATAACCGATATCAAGGAGCGAAAAATCCACAACCCGGTGCTGCTACTTGCCCTTATTATGGCCCTTTTGCTAAACTCCCACGAGGCGGGCCCTTCCGGGGCCATTGATACGCTAAAGGGCTTACTTTTGGGTACGGGGCTTTTCTTTATCCCCTACCTCCTTGGCTGGCTGGGGGCCGGCGACGCAAAGCTAACCGGCATAATAGGTGCCTTTGGCGGCTGGCAGTTCGCCCTTTGCTCCATTCTCTTAACGGCGGTGGTGGGGGGCATAATTTCGCTATACCTCCTTATCCGGCACAAAAGAGCCGCTTCCCTTTTGCAGAACCTTAAAATGTTTTTCTTTACCCGGTCCACCTATTATCTCCGGGACATGGACGGCCAGTACAGCTTCCCCTACGCCATTGCCATATCACTGGGTACGGGGCTGGCCCTAGGCCTAAGGGTGATGGGATATGTTTAGAAAGTTCTTTAGAAGCACAAAGGGCCAGGCCATGGTGGAGTTTTCGGTATCGCTACCGGTGCTGCTTTTGCTCATAGTAGGCATTATTGAGTTTTCCAGGCTGGGGGGTGCCCTTCTTATGGTGAACTACGGTGCCCGGGAGGGAGCGCGGATAGCAGCCCTGGGTGCCGACGACGCCGCCATAATAGCACAGGTAAAACAGTCCACGCTGCTCCTTGACGACTCCAAGCTGGTGGTGGACATAGACCCGGCGGTACAAAGGACCAGCAGCCAGAACGTTTCGGTCACGGTACAGTACCCGGTGGAAATAAACATACCTATAATAAACAGGATAACCGGTACACCCAAATGGGTCACAGGGTGCCTTACCATGCGGGTGGAATAGGGAGGCTATGCGAGGTGCTTAAATTTTTCAAAAAAGAAGAGGGGGTTGCCCTAATACTGTTTGCACTGACCCTGCCGGTAATTCTGGGCTGCGCCGCACTGGTGGTTGACTTTGGCGTCCAGTACGGCACCAAGGTAAGGCTTCAAAATATTGCCCAGGCGGCGGCCCTTGCAGCAGCCCAGGACGCGGGCGCGGACCCTGCCGCTGCATACCAGTCGGCCGTTGAGTACCTCAACCTAAACGGCGTTGAAGAACATGAGGCGCACATAGACATTTCCCAGGCCGAGGGCAGTGCCCGGGTGACCATCACAAAGGAGTCCGATTACTATTTTGCGCGTATACTGGGTTTTAAGAAAGCGGATATCTCCGCCGATGCCAAGGCGGTAAGCGTCGGGCTGTCATCCGTTACCGGGGCTGCTCCACTGGGCATCCTGTTCGAGGACTTTGAATACGGGCAGAAATACAGATTAAAGTGCGGCTCAACATCCGACGAATACGGGCCAGGTAATTTCGGTGCCCTCGGGCTTGGAGGCGGCGGGGCTAATACCTATAGGGAAAATTTAAGGTACGGTTATACGGGAGAACTGAAAGTGGGCGATGTTGTAGACATTGAGTCCGGTAACATATCCGGCCCCACAAGTGAAGCAATAAGGTATAGGCTCAACCAGGACAACCGTATCCCCCCCAATACCTTCGACGACCATGACCGGG
>JAAYJF010000150.1 GCA_012523075.1 Clostridiales bacterium
ATTATAACCTCTATTGCCTGGGCATTGGATGCAAGGTTTGGTGCAAATCCTCCCTCGTCCCCCACCGATGTGCTTAGCCCTTTACCCTTAAGTACCTTTTTAAGGTTGTGGAACACCTCTGCTCCCATCCTTAGGGCCTCGGCGAAAGACCCCGCACCCACCGGCATAATCATGAACTCCTGTATGTCCACGTTGTTGTCTGCGTGCTCACCGCCGTTTAGAATATTCATCATGGGTACCGGCAGCTGTTTTGCATTGATGCCGCCTATATACCTGTACAGCGGTAAATCTAGGGCCGCAGCCGCAGCCTTTGCCACCGCCAGCGAAACTCCCAGTATCGCGTTGGCTCCAAGCTTGGCCTTATTTGGGGTACCGTCCAGCTCTACCAAAGCTTCATCTATCCCCGCCTGGTCAAGGGCATCGTATCCGGTTAGCTCCGGGGCTATAATGCCGTTTACGTTGTTTACCGCCTTTTGCACTCCCTTGCCCAGGTATCTGCTCGGGTCATCGTCCCTTAATTCCACCGCTTCAAAGGCCCCGGTGGATGCCCCGGAAGGAATCCCGGCCCTACCGACAAAACCGCTATCCAGCAGCACCTCCACTTCCACCGTCGGGTTTCCCCTTGAATCCAGTATCTCCCGTCCATATATTTCCCTTATTGTGGTCAATCTAACCTATCTCCTTTCCGGAATTGTGCTTATTATTCCCAAAAACTCGTCCGCCTTAAGACTTGCGCCCCCCACCAGGGCCCCGTCAATATGAGGCTGCCCAAGGAGCGATGCGGCATTTGCAGGTTTCACGCTTCCGCCGTACAGTATGCGTATTGTATCCGCCGTTTCCTTCCCTGCGATCTTCTCCAGTATTTCCCTTATGTAACCTATTATACCGTTGGCATCATCGGCGGTGGCGGACCTTCCGGTACCAATTGCCCATATCGGCTCATACGCAATAACCGTTCTGCCTATTTCTCTTTCCGATAAACCCTTTAATCCCTCTATAGTCTGGCGTCTAACCACCTCTTCGGTTTTACCCGTTTCTCTTTCCTCAAGGGTTTCACCGACACACAGTATAGGGGTCAGGCCGCTTTTTAAAACCTTTGTTACCTTTTTGTTAACCAGTGCGTCACCCTCCCCGAAAATCTGTCTCCTTTCGCTGTGCCCTACTATAACCAGCTCCACCCCCAGGTCCTTTAACATTGGTACAGATACCTCTCCGGTAAAGGCACCGTCATCCTCATGGTATACGTTTTGCGCCCCCAGCCTAATACTTGAGCCCTCCAATGCCTCCTTCACACATTTAAGGGCGGTGAAGGGGGGACACACGGCAACCTCTGCGCCTTCGCCCCGATACCCCTTTACAAGCTCCTCTGCAAGGGCCGCCGCTTGGGCACAGGTTTTGTTCATTTTCCAGTTTCCGGCTACCAATGGTTTCCTCACAATATCACTCCCGTTATTATTTATTCATTAAAGCAGCTATCCCGGGCAGTTCCTTACCCTCCAGGAGTTCCAGCGAAGCTCCTCCCCCCGTTGAAACGTGAGTCATGCTGTCGGCGTATCCCATTCTCTTAACGGCAGCAGCAGAATCGCCCCCGCCCACTATCGTTGCGCCACCGCATCGGGCCATAGCCTCAGCAACCTCCCGGGTACCCTTTGCGAAGTTGGGCATTTCGAAGGCCCCCATGGGCCCGTTCCACACAACGGTGGCTGACCCCAGTATAATATCCCGGAAAGCACCGATGGTTTTATCCCCTATGTCAAGGCCCATATATTGCTCCGGGATGCCCTCCGCATCCACAGTATGGTGCTTTGCATCGTTATTAAAGGCGGTGGCCACCACCACGTCGCTTGGTAGAACCAGGTTTACGCCTTTTTGCTTTGCATCCTCCAAAGCCTTTACCGCCGTTTGTATATGGTCCACCTCCAGCAGAGATTTCCCCACGTTAAGCCCCTTTGCCTTAAAGAAGGTATAGGCCATACCCCCGCCTATCAATAGATTGTCCACCCTGTCCAATAGGTTTGAAATAACCCCTATCTTGCTTGAGACCTTTGCACCTCCCAGCACCGCGGTAAACGGCCGGGCCGGGTTTTCCAGCGCCTGGCCCAGGGCTTTTAGCTCCTTCTCAATGAGGAACCCGGCCACCGCTGGAAGATGCTTCGCTATCCCCGCCGTGGAAGCATGGGCCCTGTGGGCCGCTCCAAAGGCGTCATTTACATATATGTCCGCCATATCCGCTAATTTTTTTGCAAAGCCGGGATCGTTCTCGGTTTCTTCCTTATGGAATCTGACGTTTTCCAGTAGCATTATTTGCTCTTCCGCAAGCTCCGAGGCCTTTTTAGCAGCGTCCTCGCCTATGACATCATCCGCCATCAATACGTCTGTGCCGAGCAGTTCCCCCAGCCTTTTGGCAACGGGACTCAGGCTGTATTTGTCATCCACCTTCCCCTTGGGCCTGCCAAGGTGCGACATCAGTATAACCTTTGCGCCCCCTTCGCACAGATACCTGATTGTGGGAAGGGATGCGCTAATCCGGGTGTCATCGGTAATGTTTCCTCCATCATCGATGGGAACATTGAAGTCACACCGGACAATCACCTTTTTGCCCGAAACGTCCACATCCCTTACCGTTTTTTTATCCACTTTCATACCTCCTCCAAAAGGTCATAGATAATATATATAACGCATTTAAAACTTTACATCTCCTAGTGCGTCATCCCCAGCACAGCGGTTGTCATCCCCAGCGATGCGAAGGACCTTATGCCTGCCTCCAAAGGATTCTTCACTACGTTCAGAACGGCAAAGCCGGATTCTTCGGGCTTCGCTTCTTCGAATGACAGATAAAGGAATGTAACACTATTAGTTCGTTGTATAGCTTCATAATCATACCCTTATATATTCTACCAGATATACTACCCTGTGGGAATAACCCCATTCATTATCATTCTCTGCAAATATTTTCTCAATTTTTCCGGTTATTTATTCTTCACGATCACTCCCAATCCTTATCCTGCATTTTATCCACCCGCCGGACCATACTGTCCTTTGTCTCATAAAACCAATGGTTCCCTCTTAATGATGGTCATACAGGTTAAAATGAAAGGTGCCCCAAATAAAAAAAGGGACAAAGAACCGTCCCCTGTCCCTTTTTGTAGCCCTTTATACGCCTTTATTACCTATGTAACGCACCAGGTCCAGAACCCTGCAGGAATAGCCCCATTCATTGTCGTACCACGCCAGCACCTTAACCAAATCCCCATCCACTATTGTGGTGGATAAGCCATCCACTATGGTGGAATAGTTACTCTTCTTATAGTCAATGGAGACAAGGGGCTTGTCGCTGTATCCCAATATTCCTTTAAGCGGGCCTGCTGCGGCTTTTTCGAAGGCATCGTTTACCTCTTCAGCGCCGTTCACCTTTTTATTAACCAGTGCTACAAGGTCCACCAGCGATACAGTGGGGGTAGGCACCCTTATGGCCATTCCGTTTATTTTGCCCTCCAACTGCGGCAATACCAGCGATACTGCCTTTGCGGCCCCTGTTGTTGTAGGTATCATTGACAGGGCCCCCGCCCTGGCCCTTCTTAAGTCCTTGTGCCTTGCGTCGTGTATGTTCTGGTCGTTTGTATAAGCATGAACCGTTGTCATCTGGGCCTTTATAATTCCAAACCCCTCGTCCAGCACCTTTGCCACCGGTGCTAGGCAGTTGGTGGTACAGGAAGCATTGGATAATATATGGTGTTTATCCGGCTGATACTGGTCCTCGTTTATTCCCATTACTATGGTGATATCCTCATTCTTGGCCGGTGCGGTAATAACCACCTTCTTGGCGCCGGCGGTCAGGTGCTTCTCCGCCGTCTCTCTTGTCCTGAAGGCCCCCGACGATTCAATCACGATATCAATCCCAAGGTCCTTCCACGGCAACTCGTCAAGACCCAGGCCGGTCAGCCCTTTAAACTTCCTTTGGCCTATTATAATCTCCTCACCCTCCACCGTAACCTCTTCCGGATAGGTATCGTACAGCGAATCGTATTTGAAAAGATGTGCCTTTATGTCGTTATCCGAGGACCTCGCGTTAATAGCCACGAACTCCAGGTCATCGACACCCTGTTCCAGGGCGGCTCGGAGTACATTCCTCCCTATCCTCCCGAACCCGTTTATTGCAACCCTAACAGTCATTCATATCCCTCCATAGTTTTTGTATATTATTAGGTAATAACCTTAAATGCTAGGCTTATTATTAACAGAAAATATTTATTTGATTAATCAGCTGTATCTTTTCCTCCTACTGGAGGATTCTATACCCAGTTCGTCCCTGTACTTTGCCACCGTACGCCTAGAAATGTTAATTCCCTTTGAGTTCAGTATATCGGTAATCCTCTGGTCACTGACCGGTTTGTGCGGGTCCTCTCCCTCTATTATTTCCTTTAGCATATCCTTTACGCTTTGGGATGATACACCCTCGCCACAAACACTGCTTATGCCGCTTGAGAAGAAATATTTAAGCTCGAAAATACCCCTCGGTGTCTGGACGTATTTACCGTTTGTCGCCCTGCTCACCGTCGATTCATGTACCCCTACCTTGGCGGCAATATCCTTAAGGGTCAGGGGCCTAAGACCTTGAACACCGCTGCGGAAAAACTCCTTCTGGTATTCGACAATAGCGTTTACCACTTTATAGAGAGTCATCCTCCGCTGTTCTATGCTCTTTATAAGCCATAGAGCAGCCTCCAGCTTGCCGGTTATATACCTGGATATCCCGGGCTGGTCCCTGCAGCTGCTTAATATGCTTTTGTAATAGGAGTTTATCATAAGCCTGGGTGCGGCGCTTTCATTAACAAGCACTATAAATTCGTCATTTATCTGTCTGACCACAACATCCGGCGTTATATACTTGACATCGCTGGAATTCTGGAAGGCTCTGCCGGGCTTTGGCTCAAGGGTCTTAATAATATCACAGGCCCTCTGCACCTCACCGGTAGAAATGTTTAACTCCTTCGCGATATGATTAAACTTTTTGTTTCCAAGGGTGTCAAGATGTTTTTCGATAATCTCCTTCACGATCGGATCGTCAATGCCCCTTGAATCCAGCTGGAGAAGCAGGCACTCCTTGAGGTCCCGGCAACCAACCCCGGCGGGGTCAAAGGTCTGTATCACCGCAAGGGCCCTCTCTATTTCCGCGGCATCGGTATCAAAGACCACGGCGATTTCTCCGATGTCTGTGGTCAGGTAGCCATTACCGTTAAGGCTTTCTACTATATACTCTCCAATTTCCCTCTGCCGCTTTGGCATGACCATAATGTGAAGCTGGAAAAGAAGATGGTCCTTGAGGGTAGTATAACTGGGCACAAAATTTTCATAGGAATAATCATTTTCGGAATCGTGACTGTACCCGTATTCCCCTCTGCTGTATTCCACGTTTTTTATCAATTGACTAATGAGGTCTTCCCTGTCCCCTTCGGAATCGTGCTCAGTATCCTCCTTTTCCTCTATAAGCGGATTGGTCTCAAGCTGCTGCTGTATATATTCCTTAAGCTCCAACGATGATAATTGCAAAATCTTTATCGCCTGTTGCAGTTCCTGCGTCATTATTAATTTTTGGGTTTGTTCCAGTGATAAGTTAAATCCCATTTTCACGAAAATCTCCCCCAAAACTGAATTGTACTGCAAACAACCCCTTTACACCGTCTATTATATAATATTATAGCACAACTTGGTTAATCACAAATAGTGTCAAATAAGGAATGGAACACACCACGTTGAGAGGTGGAAAGTAAGAGACTATTTATAAGATTGGGTTATGTTCATTTAAAATGCAAAAAGGGACAAAGAACCGTCCCCTGTCCCTTTTTTAAAGTTTAGCATTCAGTTTCCTTTGTCACGTAGCCCTCTTTTTCAAGGAGGCCCCTGGCGGCATCCAAATCGTCCTCCGCCACCATAACCACCGGCCCGGTACAGCCCATACCGGTCTCGGCGTATATCTTGCCCCGCCACAGTACCTCCACCGCGCTGTCAAGGTCCATTATGTCTATACCGGATACCGATGCGGTTACCACCTTTTTGGGCGGTGCCGTAACGGTTTCACCATCACCGGCCCTGGGCTGCTCCTTCTTTATTGAGGCAAGCAGCGTCTCAAGGCCCGCTCCCTTGGCTGCGGCCATCTCCTTACCAGTCACCCCGGCCAGCCCTCCCCGGGCCAGTGCCGCCGCGTACTCTATCGCGTTGGCGGCCACCGGTGCCCCCGATGCCCTGGAAAGAATCAGTATTATCCTTTTGTAGCCCTCCCCGACACCCGGCCCGTAGCCGAAGCCCATGGATTCGTAGCTCCCGCCGGTGGTATAGGAGGAGAATACCTTCATAAGGATGTTGCCGGTAAGCGTATCGGTAACCATAATATCCGGGGTCCCGGTCAGAAGGTCGTTACCCCTCATTACATGGCCGCCGTCGCTCCTTTGGGACTGCGCAAAGTCAATTGGGTAGCCCTTTTCTTTAAGCCCAAGCAAAATCCGTTCGGTCTGCCTTGCACCGTCAACGTTCAGTATTCCAAGCTTTGGCCTTGGATTGCCCATGGCCTTTGCACAAGCGATGCCGTACACCGCATTTCTCACCATCGCCTCCACCCTGTCCACCGCCGAGGTGCCGGTGGTGGTGGCAATTAGCATTTCCTTTCCGGTGCCGGGGGTTACCACCCGGCCCACCGTGGATACCCCTATGGGAAAGTTGTAATGCATTGTAACGCAGCAGTCAATTTCACCGGAATCAAGCAGCTCTTCCATCCTGTCGTGCATTTCTTTTTCGTCCCCGGTGGGAATGGTTCTAAGGTTACTTTTTTCGCCGGTGCCTATAAGCACCACCTCAATGGCGGGGTTTCTGGAAGCCGCCATCTCGGCGCCCCTTATAAGCTCTTTTGAACCAAGCTCGCTACCCAAGGTGGTTAAGCCAACCCTTATCCTACCGGCAAAGCTGCCGGTCTCAAGGCCCTCCGCCATCTGATTAAAAACGTCCCCAATAATTTTTCTTACATTGCTATCCAAATGCCCTCACCCCTATTCCGAAAGCAGCTGGGCTGCGAATTCCTTCAGGCTTTGAGCGATCATTGCCTTTATTTTTTCTTCGCTAACCCCTGTTTCATCGGTAACCTCGCCGGAGTTTTTCTCCATCACAATGGATACGCCGTCAAACAGATTTGTCATACGGCCGAGGAATAAGCTTCCCTTGCCCACTATCATCGCCCTTTGTATCTGTCCCTTTTCCATCATATCCCGGCAGTGTCCAAGGAAGGGCACCCCCGACGGGATATGGCCTTGGGTGGGTGCAAAACCGGGCATGCCGTGATTTTTGGTAAATTCGCCAAGCTCTTCCCTCTTGAGCTCGTTACGCTTAACCCCCAACGCACCTATCATTTTGTAGTTGGCGGTCGGAACGTCCCCAGCTCCCGCAGGCACCGTTATCTCGGGGTTTTGCATTTCCACGGAATACTTGTCAACGTCGGTAATCTTTAGCCCGCCCTTTTCTAGGGGCGTAATAACAAGGGACGTAATAACCGCCTGGGGTGAGGACCCGGTCCCTACGGTATGGAAACCCACCAGGTCGGTACGGAGCACCGGATTTTTCCCGTCATTCTCGCCAATTAGTACCGCAAAGCCGCCCAGCACATCTTCCAGCACCGGCAGTCCCTTGGCCACATGGTCCTTGCCGTTCATGCCCAGTTTGGCGGTGGCACCGCCGGCCACAACGGCCACGTTCTTGTATACCCCTGCTTTAACAAGGGCTGCCGCTTCTATTAGGGCGTGGGTGGGTGCTGCACAAAAGCCCCTGGTATCCGAGCCGGTGGCGTTTACACAGCCGGCAATCTCGGCTATGGCCTTGGCAAAGTTTCCGCCACCCCTTTGGTTCATGTCTCCGCAGGCCTCCTCAGAGCACTCTATGACATATTCCACGCTGCCCGGGTCTATGTTGTTAAGCTGAAAAAGGTTAATTAGGGCCAGTATACCCGACGCCTTGGTCATTAAATTTTCAAACATTACATGGGCACTTAAGTTTATATCCCTGTCATGGGCCCTTTTTACGCATCCCACTAAGTTGCCGTCCATGTACATGCCTTCGGCGTGGTGGTTTTCAACCAGGCCCTCTATCTCGGATAGGTCTACGCCCTCCCCCAGCCTTCCGGCTATACTCTCACCCAGCAGCCTGTGGCTTGAGAGCTTTTTCTTAACAGAAGCAGCAAAACCCTTCTCCAGCTTAACCAGGTCAAAGGCATCGGATATCTTCATAAGCCCATAGAACTCATCCTGGGGCATTACCTCGCCCATGCTGCCGTACCTATCCGCTCCGGGGATACCGTTTTGGTACCAGGGCTTATCTATCCCCAGCAGGTCCTCGGGGCTTTTGTTGCCTATATATACCTGGTTAGGAGGATAGGCGACCACGTCCTCGTATTTCCGCAGGTGGGACTTTAATTTTTTCAGGTACTCTGAGTTCGGGTTTGTCGCCCTCTCCATTGTCTGGGTAGAACCGTTGTGTATTGTAGCATCCGGTGCATGCACCAGTACATAGCTTGTTCCCTTAACTACAGCGAACATATATCCACCTCCATACTTCAGCAAATGGGTGATGCTGTGACATCACCCATTTGTCCTTTTTTGCCCTTAGCATTCAAAAACCGTCTGACCGTCCACTTCGGTCTGTAGCGCCTTCAGCGACTTCTCCACAAGCTGTCTTCTTAACGCCTTTTCCTCTTTTTTGTCCAGCTTGGGATTACCCAACGGATGAGGAATGGCTATGGCGGGCACTATCCTGTTGGCCCCAACCGTCAGCGATATGGGAACCACCGTACATATATGGACCACCGGGAGGCCCGCCCTTTCTATTTCTTTAACCATCGTTGCACCGCAACGAGTGCAGGTTCCTCATGTGGAGGTGAGAATAACCGCGTCCACCCCGTCCTCTTTTAGTTCCTTTGCAAATTTACTTGCAAAGCCCACTGAGTTGGCTACCGAAGTGCCGTTGCCCACCGTCGAATAAAAGTACCTGTGCAGCCCACCGATAACCCCTTCCTTCTCCATATCCCTTAGTACATCCACCGGCAATACCCTATCCGGGTCGTCGTTGGCGTACACCGGGTCGTAGCCACCGTGGGCGGTCTGGTACGCATCAGAAGTAAGGTCGGTAACGCCATCTATGTCATACTTGCCGTATTTGGTGGCACTGGAGGCCTCTATATTGTCCGGGTTGCCCTTAGGTACTATACCCCCCGATGTTACAAGAGCAATCTTGGCTTTACTAATATCCTCCACCGCCGGGTTGGGGGGCACCCTGTCAAAGTCGGGCATCGGATATTCGGTCTCAAAGGGCTGGCCGCTTAGTTTGGCTATAAGCATGTCAACGGCCCTCTGGGAGCCCCTGGCCTCCCTGTACATGTTCTTTCTTATGCCCTTTTCCATTACCCCGTCCTCCGACGCCTTGAGGTCCTCGCCCCTTGCCAGTTTCAGGGCAGCCTTTGCCATAGCGGGCACCGCATTCCGCATATCGGCGGCGGAATTGCCCGTCTGTACAATGCTTACGTGCTTGCGGTATATGTCTGCGCCGGGGTTTTCTATATACATACCGGTCAGCACCGGAATGCCAAGCTCTTCGGATACCGCCTTACAAATATCCCCGCAGGCGACTCCGTACCTGCCAGCGTTGAAGGCCGGTCCTGCTATAAACAAATGGGCCTTCTGCCCTTTTACCATGTCCAGAACGAGCTTCCTTGCCTCCTCCATGTTTTCACCGTAGAAGGAGTCACCGCAAACAACCGTAGCAACTATTTCGGCCTCTTGGCCCAAGGCAGCCGCAAACGCCATTCCGGGACCCACCTTACCCTCCCGTATTTCCGGCTTTACATCGGCTTTTTCCTCTCCCCCAAGGCCTGCAAAGAATTGGTTTATGTAATGTACTACCCTCAATTTGCTCATTTTCTCTCCCCCTTTCCTAGGGAAATTTATTAACTAATACTTACTGTACTGGGACCTGATGGATGCCATTTCCTGCGCTATAGCATCAACGTCCAGCACCATCTCCATCATTCCAATCTGCTCGTCATATACGTCCGCATCAACGGCATTCTTTATTTCCGGTTCAACAGCATGGTAAACACTGAGCCCCAACTGGACTCCCGCCAATGGACCTGCATAGGTCGGATCGCCGGCAGTTACCGTCTCGGCAGCCAATCCCGCCGATTCTGCCTCGGCTGCGCCTAATATCACGATTATGTTTTCGGCACCGTGTTTTTCGGCTGCATCCTTAACCCTCTGCTGGTTTTCCAGGTCCATTGCACCTGCTGCGGTTCAGACAAAGCATTCTGTTGTTGAGAATACCACTTCGGCCCCGGCACTTTTAACGCATTCTTCAATGGCAGGACCCGGCACACCGTCGCGGTCGCCTATTATAATAACTTTTTTGCCCTCAAACATAGTTACCATCCTTTCCTAATATTATTGTTATATTTTTTATACTGTTGTGGCAGACAGCCGGTTGTACCCCAACTCGTTGGTAGCACCGGTTATTACCTGCAGTTCCGCTTCTATGCTTCCGTCTTCCTTAAGGCTGCCCTTAAAACCGCCGGCTATTACATCCACCGGCTCTATATGGCCTATTATCTTCTTCATGGGCGGCAGCTTTATTATTTCATTGGCATTACCCGCCGTTACAACGGCATCGGCCTTTGCGTCCGCATCGGCCAGGGATTGTGACGCGCCGTCCCTGCCTGCGTACTCATCGGTCACTATTACAGTTTTTATACCCTCGTTCTCAATCTTCTTGCAGTTCATTATAAGGTCGGTGTCCGGATTTCCAAACCCCTCCTCGGAGATAATGACGCCGTCAACACCCATCATTTTGACTAATTTTGCGGTCATGTTGGACGACCTTTCCTTGTCCGCAAGGAACACGTTTTCATTGGTTATTACCACGCCTACAAAATTGAGTTCCTTACCGTGTTTTTCAAACAAATCATGTATTATCGGGTTGTTCAAATGATGATAGGTTGTATTCTTGTCGCAGGCGGATACGCAGTTACCGCTTATTATCGCACCGTCCATTACCTCGGTGGGATAAATAAGGGTGGGTATAATCTGCTTGGCGTCCACACCGTACACGTAGGTGTCATGAAGCAGTCCCTGGGACTGGAGCATGTACACGTAGGCCACCTTTGGCAGACCTTGGTACTCATTAACCTGCTCCAGCAGAGGCTTGGTCTCGTAGGTCTTTAGCTCGTCCGGGGCTAAATCCCTAGCCGCTTCGGCAAGGTACGCCGCGGCCTTTAAACCGACAAGCCGAATCGCCTCTTCATGCTGATGCTGTTTCAGGTCCTCGATGGGCTCGCAAATAACCACTACGTTGCAGCTCTTGGAGAAGGGTGTGTAGTCGGCCCCCGGGCCAGTCATGTCAATAAGCCCCTCCTGGAACCCAACTATCCTGCCCGTTGTGACCACGTTGGCACCCCTGAGCACATGGGTCCTTCCACTGCCCACCGTGTCCACCTTGCTCACAAACCCCGGGAAAACCCCGCTGGGGCCCTCCGCCTTGACCCTTGGCTGAATAACATCCTTAACAGGAGTTATCCTGACTTCTTCGCCAGGCTTTGCAATATCTATGTCTATTTTTTCAAGCCTGGGATCGCTGCCTATACAGTCAAGCATATCCTGTTTGTTCACGTACAGCACCGAATCTTTTACCTCGGTCGCATTGCCGAATTGCACATCCTTGATATTAATGTAACCAACTTCCAGACGCAAGATATTCACCTCCCTTTATTTTCAACCCTTGGGCTAAATATGTCTCTTAATCATTTCCTCGATGTTGTCCGGCGTTGCCATATCCTGGGTCAGTTCCTCCACCTTTTCGCCGTCTTTGTACATGGCTACCGTGGGCAGTCCCAGAACCTTCTGAGAGATGGCCAGCCTCCTGTTTTCCGCAGTGTTAAGCTTACAGAATTTTATCCTGTCTCCATACCTTTCAGCCAGCTTTTCCACCGCAGGCATGAGTGCCTTGCAGGGCTCGCATTTTGTACCCCAGAAATCCAAAAGCACCGGCTTATCCGCTTGTTTAACCTCTACGTCAAAATTGTCCTTGTTTATCTCCAGCATCCTTTCACCCCCCTCTATCGGAATTTTTCTGTTATATAATGCTCTGCCCTGACGGCGGCAATTGCACCGTCCGAGGCGGCCGTAACAACCTGTCTTAAGCTCTTAACCCTTACGTCCCCTGCTGCGAATACGCCCTCAACGCTGGTGTTCATATTTTCATCGGTAATAATATACCCCTTTTCGTCCGTATCAACCAGCCCCCTTACCAGGTCGGACACCGGGTCATACCCGACAAACATGAACACACCGTCGATCTCCATTTCGCTTTGTTCATTGGTTTTTACGTTTTTAACAACCACACTTTCCACTATGCCGTCGCCTTTTATCTCGGTGACAACGCTGTCCCAGATAAAGTCTATCTTATCGTTTGCAAAGGCCTTCTCCTGAATGGATTTGGCAGCCCTGAGCTCGTCTCTGCGGTGGATAACTGTAACCTTTTCTGCAAACTTAGTAAGGTATATCGCCTCCTGTATCGCCGCATCGCCGCCCCCTACCACCACAACCCGTAAATCAGTGAAAAAGTCCGCGTCACAGGTGGCACAGTAGGATACGCCCTTGCCCCGCAGTTCCAGTTCACCGGGACAGCCTAAAAGCCTTGGTTTTGCTCCTGTTGCAATTATTATAGTTTTGGTCAGGTACTCTGAATTATCTGTAACTACTTTTTTAATCTTTCCCTTAAGTTCCAGTTCCGTCACCGTCTCAGCCTTTGTCTGCGCGCCGAATTCCTCCGCCTGTCTTTTCATCCGCTCGGTTATTTCCGGTCCGGTGGGCTGCTCAATTGAACCCGGATAGTTCTCCAGTTCCTCAGTGGTGGCTGCCTGGCCGCCCCATTCCCCCTTTTCCAGTATAAGAGTCTTAGCCCGGCTTCTTGCGCCGTACAGCCCTGCAGAAAGGCCGGCCGGACCACCGCCAATGATTATAATGTCGTATGTGTCCTGCATATAAGTCTCCTCCTTGTAATTGTGATGTGGGAGGTGAGAGGTTGGAGGTGGGA
>JAAYJF010000052.1 GCA_012523075.1 Clostridiales bacterium
ACATAAAGGTGCTCAACCTATCCCTCGGCTCACAGCCCAAATCCCTTTCCTATTCCCCCATTGACAAAGCGGTATCGGCGGCCTGGGAAATGGGGTTGACCGTTATCTGCGCCGCCGGTAACGAAGGGCCACGCAGGCAGACCATCTCTTCCCCGGGGATATGCCCCGAGGTAATAACCGTAGGCGCTCTGGATGACCGAGACACGACTACCACAAAGGATGATAAGATAGCGGACTTCTCTAGTAGAGGACCCACCAGAAGAATGGTTGCAAAACCGGATATAATCGCTCCGGGAGTGAACATAATTTCGCTGGCGGTGCAAAACCGTGAAGACGATATGCTGTACAAATCCCTGTCTGGCACCTCCATGGCAACGCCTATCGTTTCCGGGTGTGCTGCTCTTATACACGAAATGTTCCCCGGCTATACCAACGAACAGGTCAAGGAACTAATGATGTCAACCGCAAAGGACTTAAATTTCCCATCTTACGCCCAGGGAAAAGGGCTTATTGACCTGGCAGCAATCGCCAAAATCCATGAAGGGGGTGTTGGTCGTAAACACGAAAGTTCAACAGGATGCAGCTGAAATTATAGAGCTTATCGCCCAAAACATGCATGGAAAATACGTGGCTCCCTTTGAGGAGGCAATCAAGTGCCGGAGCGAGATGCTAAACCAGAACCCCCCTCCTGAAATAGCACTGCTGTCCGCTCTGAAACCCTTTGTGGACAGTAAATGCTGTACCGTCATTGACAAGCTTGTTTCCTCTTACAACATGGCCACGCTGGCAAAGGTGATGGCGGAGGACCTGGCGTATGCCCGGGGAAGGGGGAATATACATCCGATGGACCTGGTTAGCAGAAAACCCCGCCCAGAAACTATGAGCCGAATGCAGTTCTCCACCCTCGGTATTTTGCTACCGCTTATAATTCTTTTAATTTTTGTAGAAACACATTAGGCCTTGGAGCGTATAATAATAACAGTAGATGGGAGGTATTAATTTGAATCATCTGGACCCGCATATGATTAACGACATGCTGCAACGGTATTCACATATGAGCGAAGCAGAATTGTTGGAGGAGGCAAGGCGTATCAAGGAGGCCTCCGGCAAGAAGGAAATAACCCAAGAGGATAAGAACAAGCTGTTTGAGTTTGTCCGGCCCATCCTTTCCGAGGAGGAAATGGAGCAGCTTAAAAACCTGCTGCAGTCATTCGAATAACATAACCCAATTCAACGTGGTAACCGGTGGTTACCACGTCTTTTTTTATAATTTTCATTAGCATTTACACTTCTCCTGCATATTATATATAGATAACTTTTTTTGGAGGGTAGTATATGGCCACCGAGATGAATGAAATGTGTAAAAACTGCCATTATAGGATAACAGCTGAAAAGAGTAAACCGCCGGACCTTGGGCAAATGCTGAAACTGGCCATGATGGTATCAAATATGTTCGGACAGAAGGGACAAACCAACGGTTCAAAGCCCCAGGCCCTTCCGGGTACCGTTGACAGGGAGCATGATAGGCTTAAACCGTACAGCCCAGCCCTTTGCCCGATGGATGCCCTCGCGGAGGATAAAACAATAAGGATAATAAAAGCATCCCTTCCGCACCTGGATCCTACATACCGTCAGCTTATGCACGTTATAGCGAAGATAATGGAA
This sequence comes from Clostridiales bacterium, assembly GCA_012523075.1. GTDB lineage: Bacteria > Bacillota > Clostridia > Ch29 > Ch29 > JAAYEV01. The sequence continues at coordinate 1,666 of JAAYJF010000052.1, forward strand.
CTGAAGAATATTACAAACCCGAACCTTTACTTCGAAAGCTCCGCCCTGCGTGCCAGTCACAATCCTTCGCCGCTGGGGATGCTGTCCTCGATAAAACCGCACCTTGACCCGGAGGAGCAGACTGCCATAAGCGTAGCAAGTAAGGCGCTTGAAATGGTGGAACTGTTCCGTATGATGGATACGATAACGCCGGATACCAAAAAGGAACCGCCATCCTTTGAAAAAATCGACCGAAAACCTTTGGAGGGCTAGCCCTGGCCGGTACGCCCTCCCTGTTCTTTTACACGGCCTCGGCCCTTAAGACAATTTACGCTTTTTAATATAATTCTTTTTGTACAAGCAGTTTTTTGAAGGAAAAGTGCATAACTTGTAGAAGTTTCTAAGTAAACAACAGGAGAAATCTGTTATGCAAGAATATATATCCGTCAAAAAAAACGGTTATCTAAATCCAATACTAACCTTCGCTCTGTGCCTGCTTGTGTATGTACTGCTGGGCAGTACCGGCTCTTTCATGCACACCTCCATAGGGGAAGAGTGGTTTCTGGCGCTTCACACTCTATTGGAGTTTTTAAGCGTTTTATTTGCCTTCGCCATCTTTACGCTTATTTTTTATGTTTATCGTCAAAACTCCAGGCTGAGGGACCTGGTAATAGCCTCTGTATTTCTCATAGGCGGTTTTCTGGATATACTTCACACGCTGTCCTATAAGGGAATGCCGGACTTTTTTGTCCCTAACAACGCCGCCATACCAACCACCTACTGGGTGATCGCCCGCTTCATAATGGCTGTGGGCTTCCTACTGGCTGCCTATACCAAGCCGGAAAGGACAACCCGTATATCGCGGTGGTCAGTACTTGGCTTTTCGCTGCTGGTTTTACTGTTTCTGTTCTACACGATAACCTTCAGAATAGATGCACTGCCAGCGGTTTATATAGAAGGCCAGGGCCTTACTCCGCTGAAAATCCAGGCAGAATACACAATAATCGCCCTGCAGGCCGCTGCCATAGCCCTGTCTCTACGGGAATATAAAAAAACCGGTAACAGAACCTCCGTTCTTTTTGCTACCGCGCTTATAATAAGCATATTCAGCGAGCTATGTTTTACGCTGTACATAAGCGTAATTGACATGTATAACCTTATGGGACACGTGTTCAAAATAATAGCCTATTCCGTCATGTTCAACGTTTTGTTCGTACACAACGTAAGGCTCCCCTATGAACGGCTGGAAAGGGCAGAGGAACTGCTTAAAAGGCACGCCCGCACTCTGGAACAGGAAGTGGAAAATGCAAGGCTGGAAATTATGGAGACCAACCGCCAGCTGTACAAGGATATTGAACTGGCAAGGGAAATACAGCAGTCCATGCTGCCGGACAGGAACCTTGGCTGCCCGGGTATAGACTTTTATTCCGCTCTTATACCGTGCAAGAGCTTAAGCGGCGACTTCTTCAACGTATTCTGTATAGACGATGAAAACGTGGGATTCTACCTAGCCGACGTGTCCGGTCATGGCATATCCTCCTCAATAATAACCATATTCGTGGATAGAACAATACTGAGCAACAAGCTGGACACGCAAAGGAAAGAGGCTCTACTGTCCCCTTCCAGGGTGCTGTCAGACCTTTTTGACCAGTTCAACAACTCAAGATTTCCCGACGAAATGTACCTGCTTATATTCTATGGTGTATACAATAAAAGGACCCGGGAATTCACCTATGCCTCTGCCGGGCTTAATACCCAACCGGTGGTACTGTCCGGCTCAAAGGTCTTTGGCCTTGTAACCAAGGACCCGTTCCCCATATGCAAGATGGCGGCATACCACAGCCCGCAGTACCTGGATAGCAAACTGTTGCTGAAGCCCGGCGACCGGATACTCATCTACTCCGACGGCCTTGTAGATGCGGTCAACCGGGAGGGCAAAGCCTTTACCGAGAAAAGGCTTATGGAGATACTAAGGCATAATAAAGAAGCGGATGCCCGGGACCTGTACTATGAATTATTCGACCGGTTCTCCTGCTTCGTGCTGGACAAAAAACTGGAGGACGATGTGACCATACTGCTTGCCAGTATACTCTAGTGGCCCTTTACTCGCCCAATATGCGTTTAACAGCCCTTAGCACCAGCGCCATAACCTCCCCCCGGGTGGCCCTGTCATCATAACGTTTTTCGTAGACCGGTATACCCATTTCGTTCAGTTTTTTCCATATACCTTCCGCCCAGTGAATCTTTCTTACCTCTTCGTCGTGCTTATCGAAGCCGTTGCTTTCTATAATGTTAATCAGCTTAACCGCGTACCCGGGGTCGGTGGCATATCCCGCCTGCTGTACCGCATGGCAGGCTTCCTTGTAGTTGGTTGCATCCCTCACCTTGACATACCTGGGGAGCTCCCCCAGCAACCGGCTGTGGTCTTCCACGCTCTCGGCAAAGCTGTCGTAGGCCCTGAAAAGGGCCCTGACCCTTTGAGGCTGGCCGTTTACATACTCGATGGTCCATACCTCCGCAACCTTGCCCTTCCAGGAGGACGTGGCCTTTATGCCGAACAGGTTGTTGTGGATATGGTTTTTGCCCCACCCGCTTTCCAGTGCCGCCTGGGCCAGCGTCAGCGAGGGCAGTATATTATACTTTTTGTAACCCCCCACCGCTCCCGGCAGTATCTCCTTAATAAATTCTTCCCTGGTCATTTTATTAATCCCACCTCCAATGCTCCGCCAAACCCTAATGAGAGATCTTGCCGCTATTCGGATGATAAAACAGTTCCACCCTGCCAATATCCTTTGAATTCAGTGCCACCCA
>JAAYJF010000111.1 GCA_012523075.1 Clostridiales bacterium
ATACAAATCCGAACGGCAATCCACCGGTTTATTCAAGCATCCATTCTGCTCGGGGGAAAGATACATAATACCGGTAAGGTCTTCGATAGGGCTTTTTCCTGACATATTCGGTATACCGGGTGTTTTCAGCGAAACCAATCCTGAAAACTCTGTAAACAGGACTTTCTTCTGCCGGGGTTCCAGCAGTATAGCCTCTGCCCTCAGGCACCCAAGGACTTTTTTGTGGTGATGCAATATCTCCAGGTTTTTTGTGATGTCAATAGCCGCAGCAAAGAATAGCTCCGGTTTAAATCCCTTTCCGGTAAATAGCTTGGAAATGGGTACGAACCCGTAGGTATCCGTTTCCAACAGAAAGCCTCCGTTGCTTAAGAATATTTCCCTATAGTTCGCCCGGGCGGGAAACTCGTGTTTTTGAACAGCCCTTAGTTCCTGCCGCAGCTGATTTGCACTGAAATCCTTTTCATTACCTCCAATAGGCAGCCTCAACAATACCGGCCGTGTTTCGTTCTCCCTAACGGCCAGGCAGGCTTTCGAGTATAGGTTTTTATATATAGTTTCCGTTAGCGTGTATCCTAAAATTATTGTCATGGTAACACCCGCCTGTTAGTATTAGGATATGGCATTTAAATAGGTCCTCAGGTATGTAATAACCCTTCTCCTGTCATTTGTACCAACCTTGTTATAGATAATACTTATATAGTTTTTGACCGTTCCTTCCGAAAGGTTATAGTAGTATGCTATTTCCCGGTTGCTCATGCCGTTTACCATTAATGTAGCGATTTCCTTTTCCCGGTCGGTTAGATTCAGTTTATTGTTATAGCCGTTCAATAGTTCACTGTTTGCCTTCTCTATAGCCAGCACCTTAGAGACCTTTTTGGCCAGTTTGGCCGCCACCTTCGCCGGCAGTATAAGCTGTCCTGTAGCTCCGTTTCTCACCGTTTGAACCAGTTGATCACCATTCAGGTCCTTTAATAGAAAACCGTCAGCCCCGTTTGCAAAGGCGTCTATTATATAATCATCCTCGTCAAAGGTGGTTAGCATAATCACCTTTACCTCCGGAGTGTTTTCCTTAATAAACTTTACCGCCGCAACGCCGTCCATAACCGGCATCCTTATGTCAAGTAGCACCACGTCCGGCAGATAACGCTCCGCCAGTTCACAGGCCTCCTTGCCGTTGCTGGCGGTGCCTACAACCTCCATGTCCTCTTCAAGGTCCAATATGGTTTATAGCCCGTCCCTCATTAGCACCTGGTCATCGGCTACAAGTATCCTGATTTTTTCTTTCATGCCCCTACACCGCCTTCTTTGTATGCTCAGAAACTAAACTGCGTCATCATTTCGAACATTGGAACAACAATGGATATTACAATAAATGCAACAACTGTTGCCATTACTATTATAATAACCGGTTCCAGCAGCGTGGTCATCCGGCTCACCGAGTTTTCCACCTCTTGGTCGTAGAAATCTGCGGCCTTTTCCAGAATATAATCAAGGGTTCCGGTTTCCTCCCCGACCTTTGTCATATGAATCATCATGGGTGGAAAGGCTTCCAGCCTTTGCAATGGCACTGCCAGCCCCCTGCCTCCTTTTATCTCCCTTTCAACCTCTTTTATCCCCCTTTGTACTACGGTATTGCCTACCACCTTGCCGGTGACCTCAATCCCCTGCAATAGGGGTATACCACTGGACAGAAGGGCCCCGAGGGTTCTTGCAAACCTCACTGTTACCACTTTTCTGTTCACCTTGCCTATGACGGGCATCTTAAGCCTAACTTTATCAAAAAGTTCCTTACCCGTCGGGGTGTTGGAGTACCATTTCACACTAAAAAGGACGCCAATAAACCCGGTGAGCAGAATTAACCACCGGTCCTTTATGAAGTGACTTAGTTTCATAAGCACCCTGGTGGAAAGCGGTAGCACAGCCCCCATCTGTTGGAACATTGAAACAAAGGTTGGCAACACCACTGTTACCAAAAACATTATTACCAGAATGGCCACTGCGGCGATTAGGGACGGATAAACAAGGGCGTTCCTTACCTTTTGGTTTAGCCTGTACTCCTTTTCATAATGAACGGCCATTCTGTCCATAATCCTGTCTAGGGTACCACTTACCTCTCCGGCCTCCACCATGTTTACCAGGAGCTCAGGGAATACTTCGTTGTGCTTACCCATTATGAGGGACAGGCTTTTGCCTTTTTGCACCTCTTCATATAGCTCTTCAACCTTTTCCCTCAGCCTTGCGTTCTCGGTCTGTTTTCTCAGCATATCAAGGCAGGCAAGTATTGGTACCCCAGCGTTTACCATGGTTGCAAACTGCCTGCAAAACACCGCAAGGTCCCTATGGGATATCCTCCTGGCGAACCATTTCGCAAAGGTGCTTTCCGGTCCCTTTCGCTGCTCCTCTATCAGAACAGGATAACAGTCCCTTAGCTTAAGCATTTGTATTACTTCCATTTTCCTGGTCGCTTGGAATGTACCCGTAATCATTTCCCCCATACGGTTTCTTGCTTTATACCGGTATAAAGGCATCTTTTACCTCCGTACTTTAAAAAATCAGTTGCCCATATTATTCAAACAGATATATAACCTTCGCCATTTCTTCGATGGTGGTTACACCCCTTTGGACAAGCAGGGCACAATTGTCTTTAAGGCTTGACATACCTGCCTCCCGGGACACTCTTTCCAGTTTATCGGAGGATAACCTCCGGCCTATTAGGTCCCTGTGTTTCCTTGTAACCACCATTATTTCATGGACAGCGGTCCTGCCCCTATACCCCGTTTTATAACAACTGCTACAGCCCTTTCCGCGAAAAAGCTTAATATCTGTACCCGGCGTCAGGTCCAGTATCCTAAGTTCCCCCTCGGAGGCTTTGTACCCTATCTTGCATTCCGGGCATATCTTTCTTACAAGTCGCTGAGAAATGACACCCCTTACCGAAGATGCCACAAGGTAGGGCTCCACCCCCATATCCACCAGCCTTACCACCGAGCCGGCGGCGTCATTGGTATGCAGTGTTGAAAGCACCAGATGTCCGGTAATAGCAGCCCTTACAGCAAGTTTTGCCCTCTCTTCATCCCTAATCTCTCCCACCATAATTATATTGGGGTCCTGTCTAAGTATCGACCGCAAACCGTTTGCAAAGGTAAGCCCTGCCTTAGGGTTCACCTGCACCTGGTTAATCCCCTCCAGTCTGTTC
>JAAYJF010000015.1 GCA_012523075.1 Clostridiales bacterium
CGTCAGCTACAGGAAGCAACAGGCATTTCATTTCAGCTAACGGGCGGCGGGTCTGCGGCATCCCTGAACCCTAGTGCTTGCACTTAGTGAAGGATGCCCACAAAACTGGCTGATAGGCAACGCCGCGAGCGTGTTGTGCGAGCCAGGAGCCTATCAGGCGGGCCCCCGTCGCCCGATAATCAGACAAGCGAGCGCAGCGAGCGATGTCTGATTATCTACGTTATTTCTGGCATAGTGTCGCGAATATCCACTTTAGGTTACTTTTTATACGAACTTCAATTTACCTTTCAATTAACTCACGAATTCTTCAACATATTTCGCTCTTATTTGTATATGTTTACCATTCTACAAATATTGGCATTTCCCTTCCGCTTAAGCAATATTTTCCTATATTCCCTTATGAAGGCCCAGTATGATAGGATATGTAAGTGAGTCAAGCCAACAGTTTTACGGATGCAATTGAAGGCGAACGAAATACTTTGTAGAATAGTTTTATTAAACGGCTTGAGCAGTTATCAAGGAGTGTGCGGAAGTAAGAGGGCTGCACCTATGCACCAGGAGGCCTCAAGCATGAAACGGCATTACACCATATTAAAGCTAATCATTAACCTAATCATATTCGGGTTTGCGCTGGCCTTTGAGGGTGCTTCGCCAGAGCGGACCGCCATAGTAGAGGCGGGGATAAGCCTTGACAGGAAGAGGGGAAACATAGCGGCGGCCATACTTTCGGTGGCGGCACTGTCAAAATACGTCTATGTGCTGGGCTTTGGCGTCAGCACATTAATACTCTCGTAGCTTCTTTTCAATCTGTTAGCGATTGCCTTTCTCATCACCCTTATAAACTTCGGCAAGCTGCAGTTGGGGGAGAGGGCATAGGACCAAAAAGGGACATAGAACCGTCCCCTGTCCCATTTGTAATAATAAGGAAAACACCTGCATCTATTTTTATGTTATCATGTTAAGTGGGAGAAAAAATGTGTAGCAAGATGAACCGCTAACATATAATGGATTAGCCGGAAGGGATAAGATGCCAATGGGAAACAGTTTTTGTAAACCTCGATTGATTCTTATAACGGCAATTATTGCCGCTGTCATGGCGCCGAGTGTAGCATATGCTTCTCCTGCCACGCCGCGGGATAATGGGGATACTCCGAGCGATTGGGCCATGGAGCAAATTGATAGGGCAAAAGAGATTAATCTTATCCCGGAGAACATACAGGGGGAATACAGAAGCAGTATCACGCGGGAGGAGTTTAGTACTCTTGCCGTAGGATTATACAAAGCTTTGGGCGGCAAAGAAGGTGCAGTGCCGGAGGAGAACCCCTTTACCGACACGGAGAATCCGAAGGTTTTGACAGCGTACGGATTAGGGATAGTTCAGGGCAATGGGGAAGGGTTGTTCGGACCAAATGATACGGTAAATCGCGAAGAAATAAGCGTAATGCTGTACCGCACTTTGCAGGCGGCAAAACCGGAGTACGATTATTCAGGGCAGTTCGAATACATATTTGCGGACCAAAGCGAAATCTCATCATGGGCAGAAGAAGCCGTTGGATATTTATACGGTGTGGAAGTGATAAACGGAGTAGGCGATAACAGGTTTAACCCCGGGGGAGAAACCACAAGAGAAGAAGCAATCGTTCTGGCAATGAGGCTGCATGACAAGGTCCTGGCAACAGACAAGGCCGCACAGAACACTTTGGCTGCGTCCCGGGGCGGTGTCGGCAGGCAGGATAACTCTTTGAAACGGAAACTGCAAGGCCTTATAGCCCAGGAAATGGGTAAGCCCTATAAGTGGGGCGGCACCGGACCCGACGGCTATGACTGTTCTGGGTTGGTGTATGCGTTGTTTAAAGAGGTTGGCATAACGCTGCCAAGAACATCAAGGGGGCAGGCGAGTGCCGGGACATATGTGGCAAAGGAAGATTTGGTCTATGGGGATATAGTGCTGTTTGCTAGGGACGGGAAAAACATAAACCACGCAGGAATATACGTGGGAGACGGAGAGTTTGTGCACTCCCCCCAGTCGGGGGACGTGGTAAAGGTCTCACCGCTTACGTCGGGGTATTATGCAAACTGCTACTATACGGCACGAAGGGTGCTTCCTTAAAACTGCAGTATAAAGAATGAAAAAAACACCGCTTGGTAAGATAAGTGGTGTTTTTACTGCGACAAAGCAAAGGGGCGGACCTGGGAATGATACCTGAGAACTTGGGAGAAAAAATAAAAGCTATACCAGAAAAGCCCGGCGTATATAAAATGAAGGACAGGGGCGGTAATATTTTATATATCGGCAAAAGCAAGAGCCTAAGGTCAAGGGTTAAGTCTTACTTCTATGCCGACCATGGGCAGGAAAAGATAAAGGAAATGGTGTCCCGCATTGGTGACATTGACATAATAATTACCGATACGCACCTTGAAGCGCAGCTTCTTGAATGCGAGCTAATAAAAAGGCTACAGCCCCCATACAACCGGCAGTTCAAAAACGACAGGAGCTATGTATACCTGAGGGTAGGGGATGACAGCCGGACAAAACCGTTGTCGGTAATGGACGAGAGAACTGATGAATACTGCATTGGCCCTTACAGGAGCAAAGGCAGGCTTATAAGGGCGGCAGAGGCACTACAGAATTTATTCCCTATAACAAAATGCGGAAAGGAATACGGTTTTCAATACAGCGTACTGCCCCGTCCTATGAACGATGGGGACTTTGAAAGCAACAGGCAATGTCTTTTGGAGATACTCCTTAAGAAGGAGTGCATGGAGGTATTTTTAAGCGTAATAGCAAAAAAGATGGAGGAGGCATCTTTAGAGCTTAAGTATGAATTGGCATCAGTGTACAGGGATATGTTGGGGCATGTTAAATACATAGGTAAAGGCCGCCCCGGCGACGGGGGCGGGTTTGAAGACAGGGAAGTCCTTATGGGTGAAAGAATTGAGGGCGGATATAAGGTCTTTTACATATCGGATAACCGTATAGTGCTTAAGAAGAAGTACCGCAGGCTTACCCGCAGAGGTGTGGAAGCCTTTCTAAAAAAGGCCAGGGGATTAAGGGATTCCAAAGAGAGCGATACCGACGAAAAAAGGCAGCTGGACTTTAAAAGGGTTATTTGCGCCGAGCTTCGGGATACCAAGACCAAGGCAGTATCCCTTGCGGACGGCCAACTTGATATTGACCTTTTTATCAACGGCCTGAGGCCTGAAAAAGGGACAGGGGACGGTTCTTTGTCCCTTTTTGTTTCAAATCCCTAGCCAGTTTGGAAGTTGAAACATGAATCGCACAGGTTGATAATACGTGATACAATGGTTCTAGTCAATTACTACATAGGGGGAATCCAGTTGCAGTCCGATAGACGCTTGTTCTTTATATTGGTCATAGTATTGATTATTAACATTGTTCTTCTAGGGAAGGTTGGAGATTTAAACAACCAGGTTCAGAACCTAAGGCATAACTATAACAACCTTCAGTCAAGCATCAGTTCTATTTCGGGTAACGTGAACAGTAGCCTGGACCGGTTTACCAGGGAGCAAAGCTGGATTACTCCGGTACGGGTGGATGACGGAAAAACCCGGATTGACGGCGAAAATGGGCTTGCGGTGTTAAACTGGCAGGTCAAGGACTTTAAGGAAGGTGCCGAGGTTGTGTTTCACTATCGTCAAAAAGAGGGCGGAGAGTTCGAAACAGTTCCGGCCAAAAATATTGGTGACGGTTTCTTTGAAGTAGAAATTCCCTTTGAGATAAGGGTGGAGCCCTTCTGGGAGATTCGGGTGAGTAAAAGGATATTGGGCGGGACGAAGACTTCCGCACATGAAGTTAAACCAAAAAAACCGGATTACCAATCAGTCAGCTATTATGTAAGCATGAAGACCGGTGACGTTACAAGAAGCAGTGAAGTTGCCCATGTTGGCGTGGCCTATTTAGCAAAAATTAAATATGAGATTATTGTAGGGAATGTTCATATTGATAATGACAATTATCATATTTCAATATCCGAGCACCATAACAGCAGCAACAGTTTCCAGTCGGTGAATGTGAAATTATATGACGGTAAAAGGATTGTTGCGGAAAAGGCTATGGAGGTACGGGACGTTCATGGCTCCGGGAAAACCTATAGGTTGGACTATGTGGCGGATTCCCAGGATATTTCCCATCTGGTGATTCAGGTGGAGTACGCCGATGGGAAAACCTTTGAAAAGGAAGTCTTTTAAAGAAAAACTCTATGGCTTTGAAAAAATATCCCTATAAAACATAACCATCGCACCGGCGGTGGTTTTTTTCGCCAGCGGCAGGGCACATTTTGTCACCAGGTGAAAGCGCCGCTCGTCGTCGGAAATTTCTTTAAACCGCTTGTGCACCTTAAGCGCGGCACGGGCGTTGAAGCGGATGTATTCCTGGATGGTGTCCAAATGGTAAGCACCCCTTTCCACCTGGAAGTCCCCAATTTTCTGATAGGTGCGCTTTACAAAGGTCTCATACTGACGGTGATTGTCCAAAAGGCGGATATTGGCGTGCTGGGGTATGGTCATATCCTGGACGATGTGAAGGGCCGTGCCTAGGTAAAACAGCGATTGGTTAAACTCGCCCTCATGCCACAGCTTTATGGACCTATTGTAATAGTCAACCCCCAGGTCCATGGCGTTTTTCCTGCCGTAGAGCCCCTTTCGTTTATATGGATTGTAAAAATGGTTTGAGCTCTTAAAGTCCTGGTCCGCCCATACCGTTCCCTTACCGATGTCCGAGATATAACTGCTGAAGAATACATATTCCTCGTTGTGGCCATCGTTTTTTAGTATCTTTAGGGCCTGGACATTTATAATTCTGTGGACCTCGCATTCCGTTCTGATGATTCTTTTCTTTACAGGATTGGCGATGCCAAGGGCAGTATTCAGAATATGGCCGTAGGTTGTTTCGAAGAATTCCATAAAAAATCACCCTTACGCTGCTTATGTGGGAATAAAAAATCCTGTCTTATATATAACATGATAAAGACTTTACACAGCTGTCATCCTGAGCGAGGCGAAGGATCTATGGCTAAGAAGCATCTTCACTACGTTCTTAAGCGACGAAATCGGATTCTTCGGGCTCCGCTCTCTTAAGTGACAGATAAGGAATGTAATAGTATTAGCACTTTATACATAGTATTTGTGATTTTTGGGATAGTAAACGTTTTGAATTTAAAATGAAATACTATTAATGCGATGTATATAGTTTCTACAAATAAGCGGCAATTCCTTTGGCCGGTATACACGGGAAAGTGGCAAAGGGAGCCACCGGTGGCACGTTTAGGAAACCACAAGAACCGTTCCCCCTGGTTGCCCCAAAAAGGGACAAAGAACCGTCCCCTGTCCCTGGTTAGCGGGGGATGACCAGGCGATGGGGCATAATTATATCAACTTCTATGTCAAACACATTTCTAATGTTTTCCCCGGTTATAACCTTTGATGCACTGCCGGTTGACACCACGCTGCCTTCCTTAATTAGCACCATCCCGCCGCAGTACCGGCTTGCCAAGTTTATATCATGCAGCACCGCTACCGCTGTGATTCCCGTTTCATGGCACAGTCGCTTAACAAGGCTTATAATCTCCACCTGGTATTTGATGTCCAGGTGTGAAACAGGCTCGTCCATAAGCAGTACCCTTGGCTTCTGCGCCAGCGCCCGGGCTATAAGTACCCTTTGCATCTCACCACCGCTTAAAGCCCTAAGCTGCCTGTCCCTCAAATTCCAGGTATCGGTTTGTTCCATGGCTTCCTGTACCGCTTCCCTGTCCTCCCGGGTCTCCCACTGGAAGCGGCCCAGGTAGGGTAGGCGACCCATGCCCACAACGTCCCGGCAGGTAAAGCCAAACCCCGGCGAGGTGTTTTGGGGGATATACCCAACCATCCTTGCCCTGTCCCTCTGGGCCAGCTTTTGTATAGGGGTGCCCAGCACCAATACCTGGCCCCTGCCGGGGTTTAAATAGCCCGAGATGTTTTTAAGAAGTGTTGTCTTGCCGCAGCCGTTGGGGCCTAGCACGGCGGTAAAGCTTCCGGCGGATAGCGACAGGTTTATATCTTTTAGCACCGGTTTCCCCGGGTAGTCATAGCACAAACCGCTTATTTTTATAGCTTCCATGGCTTATTGTCCTTTACTTTAGAGTTTTGCTTGTTTTAAGTATATAAAGGAAAAACGGGCCGCCGAACACGGCGGTTATTATTCCTATGGGTATTTCGGCGGGCTGGATTAGCGTACGGGACAGCGCATCGGCAAACACCAGGAATATTGCGCCGGTTAACGCACAGAAAGGTACCAGCACCCGGTTATCTGGTCCCACAAACATGCGGGTAATGTGGGGTACCATAAGCCCTACAAATCCTACTATTCCGCTTACCGCCACGGCAGCGGCGGTTACAAGAGAGCCGCAGGCCAGTATTATTCCAAACACCCTTTCGGTGTTTACCCCCAGGTGCTCGGCGGTCTCGCGGCCAAGTATTATCGCGTTTAGTTCCTTGGAATAAAGGTACATCACAAAGGTTCCAACCAGTATGGCGGGAAGCGACACAAATACCTCGTTCCATGAAATGAGGGAAAAGTCACCCATCATCCAGAATACTATGCCGGACATGTGCTGGTGGCTAATAAGCATTATGAAGGACAGTATCGCCGACAGGAAGGTGCTTACCGCTATCCCTGAAAGGAGCAGCGTGGAGCCTTCGGCGACCGGCCCCAGCCTCGACAGCGATATTACCAGGTATATGGTGGCTAGGGACGCCAAGAAAGCCAGGGCCTGGGTGCCCAGCATTCCTAAGCCCAGCACTATCGAAACCGCTGCGCCAAGGGCTGCGCCGGAGGATATGCCCAGTATGTAGGGGTCTGCCAGTGGGTTTCCTAAAAGCCCCTGCAAAAAGGCGCCGCTCACCGAAAGACCCATGCCCACAACGGAGGCTTGTACTATCCGGGGTATTCTTATGCCCAAAAGGACCCTTCGGGAAGTTTCGTCACCACCACCCCGTATTATGGACATTATTTCCGCAAGGGGTATTTTTACGCTGCCCACCACTGAAGCTGCGGCAAGCAGTATTACAAGTAGTGCTATTAGCAATGCAAAAGCTGCCCATTTTTTCAATAGGATTTCCGCCTCCAATAATTTTTTACTGAAACAGGCTTCTAAACTGCACCAAAGGCCGTGAGGCGCCAAAAGCTGCTGGGTGACAATAGCCACCCGGTTCAGTCGGGGCGCTAGTGACCTCAGCGTACAGGCGAGACGTTAAAACGCCTCGGGGTGCAGAAATCTTGCTATTTCCTCTAGGCCCTGCACTATCCTGTAGGAGGTGCGGCTTATAATATTGTCATCGCTTATAACGTAAACCCTGCCGTTCTTAACGGCGTCGGTTCCGCTGTAGCCCGGCAGCCTGTCAAGGGCATCTATGTTCCCGGCGTGGCCAGGGGCTATTATCACCTCGGGGTTTTGTTCGGCGATTTTTTCCATGCTGTACTGGGCCCAGCCCTCGCTGTCCCCGGCCACGTTTTCGCCCCCGGCGAGTGTTATAAGGTAGTCAATAAAAGTACCCCGTCCTGCGGTGAAATTGCCGTTAATATCAACTATATAGTAAACCCTCTTTTTGGGATAGGCCGATACCCTTTGTTGAATGTCTTCCATCCTTTCCTTCATGTCGGTTATTAGCGCATCCCCTTCGGCGGTATTTCCTGTGAGCTTGCCTATAATATCTATGGAATGGTAGATTTGTTCTATACTCTTTGCTTCAAGCACCAGGACTGGTATCCCCAGCCGCTGCAGGGCTTCCATGCTGTTTTTGCCCGAAAGGGTGGAGGCAAATATAATATCCGGTTTCTGGGCGGTTATGGCCTCCATGTTGGGCCCCTGGAAATCGCCTACCTTTGGCACCGAGAACACTTCTTCCGGGTAGTCGTCAAAATCGGTCACCCCCACAACGTTTTCCCCAAGGCCCAGTTCAAAAAGTATCTCGGTGACGCCCGGGGCGAGGGTTACTATCCTTTCGGGGGGTTTTTGTATAGTGACTTCCCTTCCCTCAAAATCGGTTATCTTCATCGGAAAGGTCCCGCCGCTTTTGGAGGCCGGTTCCTGCGTTACCTTTTCCGAAGGCTGCGGCGCAACGCTGAAGCAGGATGCTAGCAGCACAGCCGTTGCAACAATGGTTAGCAAAAAGAACGGTCTTCTTAAGTTTTTCATTGTTTTCTCCCCTTTAAATAGTAACACTCCGGCATTTATGCATAACTTGTTTTTGCAACAAACCCGGGAATGTCCCTATAGTATTTTGGGGGAGGGAATTAAAAAAACCTGCTTCTTCAGGCAGGTCCTGCGATATACCCTACCGCACCTTCCCTCCGAAGGCCAAGTACTAAAGTCTTAGGGCAGGTCTCCTGGCTCGCGAGTCATCCTTCACCCGGCCTTCCCGTTTCCGGTGGCGTTTCGGGTTTGTCATCGCTTACAGTAGCGGGGGCTGCAACGGTTTTTCACCGTTTTCCCAATTATCCCTTTCGGGGCCGTAAGACATAAGTGTTAAGCTTCGTCTGAATTCTATCACTAAAAAAGATAGGCGTCAAGGAGGACAGACAATACGCAGTTATATTATTATTTATCAAAAAATGCTGTCGAAATGAAGGATTTTGTTGTTAAGTGAAGAAATATATATAAAATAGAAAATGTATCCATATAAGGGCAAACCTGCTGAAAAGCAGGGACGCAAAGCTACTGGTCTAAGGTATTTAATACTATGATTGCCGGGCTGCTTGGTTGTATTTATGCCTTTGTCAGGTTTTTATGGCAAAGGCAGATTTTTGTATAGGGATTGGCAACGGATTAATCATTAGATGCTTAAGTAGTAGCAAAATTATTTATTCTGACTAGGAGGAAATTAGCTTATGAAGAGTCTTAAGACAAGAATTCTAGTACCTATACTTATGCTTGCAGTTTTAGGGTTGGGGGCAGTGGCCGGTGCCGGGTATTTTATAGCAAGCGATGCACTGCTTTCGAGTATCGAAGAGACTGCCAATATGAAGGTGGAAAAAATTATTGAAATAACGGAAGGCAAGCTTTCAATGTGGAAGTCTGAAATAGAACTTCTGGCTGCTACTAAGGAAGCTGTAGAATTGGATGTAGACGGTTTTCTACAGCGTCTTAAAGGCTGTAATGATACGTTGGACGAATTTCATGCGATATGGATAGCGGATAGTAACGATGGTATATACCATGCCAACGATGGTAGATACGCAAGTGTTTCCGGCAAGGATTATTTCACCGGAGCTTTGGCCGGAAAAACGGTAGTATCCGAACCTACGATTTCAACCAAAACTGGGAAACCGATAATCACAGTTACAGCACCAGTGGTAGATGAGTCTGGGATGGCCGTTGGTGTTGTGGGAGGCACCATAGAACTGGCATACGTAACAGACATGATAAACGAAGAGAAACTCGGGGAAAGCGGCTATGCGATAATGATGGAACAGAGCGGAAAATATGTGGCTCATCCCGATGAGTTTTCTGTACTGTTTGGGAACATGTTGGAAGAGGATGATGCAAACCTTGTATCCTTGGCAGAAAGAATAATGGAAGGAGAAGGCGGAATAGAGTATTACAGCCTTGAAGGGGATCAGAAGATAGCTGCCTATGGAAGGGTAACGTCTACCGGTTGGCTGGTTATGATGACGACCTCAAAGAAAGAGGTAATGGCTAGTCTGGATATGATGAAAACGATATCCCTTGCAAGCGTAGCGGTGGCAATAGTATTGACATGCGTTCTAATAAACATTATTGTGGGAAGAACGGTTAAACCTATAAAGGAAATGGCGAAAATAACAAGGGAAGTTGCCGGGGGTAACCTCAGGGTTGAGGTGGATGTAAAGAGCAAGGATGAAGTGGGAGTGCTGGCACAGAACTTCAACGCCATGATAGAAAACATGAAGGCACTTCTAAAGGAGACTAAGGATATGAGCGCAACAGTGGCCAGTGCGTCCCAGGAGATGATGGCATCCTCCCAGGAGGCCAGCAAGGTTACCGAGCAGGTGGCCAATACCATATCCGAGCTGGCAAAGGGTGCTTCCGAGCAGGCTGAGGAGACCCAGAAGGTAAGCGACATGGTCCTCCAGGCCGTAGAAGCGACCGACCAATTGTCTGCAGACATAGAGTATTCCGAGGAACTGACAGGCAGGGTAAAGGGTACTGTGGATGAGGGAGTTAAAGCGGTGGAATACCAGAAGATAAAGATGGAAGAGAATAAGAATGCGGCACAAAACGTAGGTACCGAGATATATGACCTGGCCCAGCGGTCGGAAAGGATAGGCCAGATAGTGAATGTAATAGAGGATATAGCCGACCAGACTAATCTGCTGGCACTAAATGCAGCCATAGAGGCGGCCAGGGCAGGAGAGCAGGGCAGGGGCTTTGCTGTGGTAGCCGAAGAGGTAAGGAAACTTGCTGAGGATTCTATGAATGCCACCGGCGATATAGGTAACCTGATCAAGGAGATACAGGCCGGCATCCAGAGGTCTGTGGAGGAGGTCAAGTCAACCGAAGCGATAGTGGAAGCGCAGGAGAATGCAGTTATTCAGACCACTGAAGCATTCGAGGAAATCCTTAAGGCAACCGATGAACTGGCAAGCAGGATGAAAGAGGTAGCGGAAGCTGCAAGGATACTAAACAGTAATTCCGTATCCATGGGAGATACCACTCGGAATATGGCAAGCATAATAGAGGAGAGTGCGGCAGGGACGGAAGAAGTTGCTTCGGCAACCGAGGAGCAAACCGCTGCGATAGAGCAGATAGCATCTTCATCGGAGCACTTGGCGGACCTTGCCAACAAGCTTCAAAGCGCTATTGAGAGATTTACAATATAGAAAATGCAGCATCAATAAAAAATGCCCGGTACGGGCATTTTTTATTGATGTCAAACATAGATGCGCTAATGCTAAAAACTTGAAATATCGAATGTTATATAATACTATTATTCTATAATATTCAATAGCTTTGCATAAATGATAATTCGGATATATTAGGTTAAGCTGGAGCTTAAAATTACTTAATAGGGAAACGGGAGGTAAAGACCTATGGATCTGGGAGTTGGTAATACGTTCCTGGAAGTGGACCTTCAGAAGATAAAGGCTAACCTAAACAGAATAAGGGACCATATTGGAAAGGGCTGCGAGGTCATGCCGGTGCTTAAGGCAAACGCCGCCGGGATGGGCCTTGAGAAGATGGGCCTTTTTATGAGCGGGGAGTGCGGCGTAAACTTAGTAGCCGTTGCCCAGGTTTATGAAGCGGTAAAGCTTAAGGAGGCCGGGGTGGACTGCGAAATCTTTGTTATGGGTGGAGTGCCCTATGACAATGTGGCCTCTGCGGTGGAATACGGTATACAGATGCCTGTTTTCGAAAACGAGTTTGCGGATTTTGTTAACGGTGAGGCCAAAAAACAGGACAAAAAGGTGAAACTGCACATAAAGATTGAGACAGGCATGAACAGGATAGGCGTCAAGCCAGGCCGGGCCCTTGACGAGCTGGTGGACTATATAAAAAATCTAGAGAGCATTGAAATTGTCGGGGTATACACACACCTTGTAGAATCCCAAGCGGCTGACAAGAGTTTTTCGCACCGTCAGCACGATCTTTTCAAAGAGGCCCTGGGCCAGCTGGACAGGAAGGGGATTAATCCCAGATACATACACGTCTGTAATTCGGCGGCCACGGTGTGGTTTACCGAGGCCTATTATACCCATGTAAGGCCGGGAAGGCTTGTGTACGGCATGGATCCCAACGGGGACGAAAAAAATAAGCTGGGGCTGGAGTTCCCGATTAAGTGGTACGCCTTTGTAACCAACCTGAAGAGGATAGACGCCGGGGAAACGGTGGGGTATAATAAATTTTTCAAGGCCGATCGACCTATCAGGATGGCAACCCTAAGCTTTGGCTACGGGGATGGGTATAATCGCAATCTTGTATTAAAGGGCGGACATGTGCTTATTAAGGGTAAAAGGGCCCCTTTTCTTGATATGTGCATGGACCAATCCTTTGTGGATGTGACCGCCATAGAGGATGTGAAGCTAAACGACAGGGCGGTGCTGCTTGGCAGGGGCGGGAAAGAGGAAATAAGCCTTCATGACTTCTCTGCGATGTTGGGGGAAGGCTACATGAACGCGATGGCCAACATAGGGCAGAGGGTAAGGAGGATATATAAAAGTTGTCATGCTGAGCGAAGCGAAGGATCTTAAGAAGATTCTTCACTACGTTCAGAATGACAATAATAATTCCTTGCGGAACACTCTTTTTGCGCGGGGCTATTTTTGTTAGTTTATCTTTTTTACATCCTCCCGGGCGTCCTGGTATTTTTGGAAGTTCTGGCTGAAATGGGCAGCCAGTTCTTTTGCCCTCCTGTTGTATTCGCTTATATTGTCCCAGGTATTGGCGGGATTAAGAAGGTCATCCGGCACCCCCGGGCAGAGGGCCGGCATTTTTAGCTTGAACACCGGATGGGTTACATAGTTTGCCTTGTCCAGTTCGCCGTTTATTGCAGCCCTGACCATCGCTCTTGTGTACTTAAGATTTATCCTTTCACCGGTGCCGTAGGGCCCCCCGGTCCAGCCGGTGTTTACCAAAAAAACATTTACGTTATACTTCTTAATTTTCTCGCCAAGGAGGTTCGCATACACCTCCGGTTTAAGCAGCATAAAGGGGCCGCCGAAGCAGGTGGAAAAGGTGGGAACCGGCTCTACTATGCCCGTTTCGGTACCCGCCAGCTTGCTGGTATACCCCGAAAGGAAGTAATACATTGCCTGCTGCTGGGTGAGTTTCGAAATGGGGGGCAGAACCCCGGTTGCATCCGCCGTAAGAAATAATATGGTTCGCGGCCTGTCGCCCTTTCCTTCGGGAAGCGCGTCCTCCATATGTTCTATGGGGAAAGCGGCCCTGGTGTTTTCGGTATACCGGGCATCATCATAGTCCGGCAGCCCGGTGGTTGGGTTGATTACTACGTTTTCCAGCAATGTCCCCCTTCTTATGGCGTTCCAGATTTGCGGCTCCTTTTCCTTTGAAAGGTTTATGCACTTTGCATAGCAACCTCCCTCCAAGTTGAAAACGCCTTTATCAGTCCAGCCGTGCTCGTCGTCCCCTATAAGTCTCCTGTCATTGTCGGCGGACAGCGTGGTTTTTCCTGTGCCGGATAAGCCGAAGAACAAGGCAACGTCTCCCTTCTCTCCTACGTTTGCAGAGCAGTGCATAGGTAGCACTTTTTTAAAGGGCAAAAGGTAGTTCATCACGGTGAACACCGATTTTTTAATCTCGCCACAGTACTTGCTGCCTCCTATTAGCACCATTCTTTTTTCAAAGCTTATCACTATGAATACTTCCGAATTGGTGCCATCGGTCTCCGGGTCTGCCTTAAGGTCGGGCAGCGCGATTATGGTAAACCCGGGTACAAAACCCTTTAACTCCCCGGGTTTTGGCTTGATAAAAAGCTGCTGGGCAAAAAGGTTTTGGTATGCAAATTCATTTATTACCCTAATGGGCATCCTGTATTTTTCATCGTTGCTTACAAAGCCTTCAAAAACGTACAACTCTCTGTCCTGCATATAACCCAGGGCTTTATTGTAAAGCCTTTGGAAGTTTTCAGTGCTTATGGGTAAATTGCTATTGTTCCAGTCGACATAATCGTGTACCGAAGGCTCGTCAACTATAAACCTGTCCTTAGGGGACCTGCCGGTACACTTGCCGGTATTCACGCACAGAGCTCCGTTTTTGGATATATACCCACCTTCCTTGATAACAGCTGTTTCTATTAATTCGTCAATTGTTAGGTTGAAACGGGCCTTTCCCCGTTTAAGGATTTTAGAATAGACTTGCTCATTGAGACTGCTCAAAACAATACCCCCTGAAAAAGATAATAACAAGCACATATGTACCCGGAATGCAATTAGTACACAATATTGCGCATTCCCATATAATTAGTATATTACATTACATCTAAAAGTATAGCACAATTAATAGGGGTTTTGAATAAACAGATACGAATTTTGCAAAAAACTTCGTTTATGCGGGGTTAAAATAGATTTGCGTTGGCCTATTTGAGTGGTATTGTAACTGTAAACTCAGTGCCCTCCCCGGGTTGGCTGTTCACCTCCACCGTTCCGTTTACCGAAAGCACTATATGTTTTACTATTGCAAGGCCAAGGCCCGTCCCACCTTCCTTCCGGGACCGGCCTTTGTCCACCCTGTAAAACCTTTCGAACACCCGGTTCTGGTGCTCCCTGGGGATGCCGATTCCGTTATCCCTGATCTTGAGCACCATGGAGCGGTTTTGGGTATAAGCGGAGACCGTCACCTCTCCACCCCGGTCGGTAAACTTTATCGCATTGTCCACCAGGTTTATAAGCATCTGCTTGAAACGATCCCGGTTCATGGCAAGCCCGGGCAGCCCGGCGGCGAAATCCGTTTTTATGGTTATACCGTTTCCGCTGGCCTTTTTTGCAAACATGGATAGTACTTCCTCCTGGGCTACCTTGGATACGTCTATTTCCCCGGTGGGTATTGAAGGAGAATTTTTGCTTTCAATTTCCGAAAGTAGCAGGATGTCCTCTATTAGCCTTTCCAGCCTTTCGGTTTCCAAGTCTATGATTTCAAGGAACCGATTTCTTTTATCAGCGTCCTCTATGGCTCCTTCCCTCAGGGTTTCAACAAAACCCTTTATAGACGTAAGGGGGGTCTTGAGCTCATGGGTAACGTTTTCAACAAAGTCTGACCTAACCTTTTCCAGTTTCCTTATGGCGGTGATATCATACATTATTGCCAGGGTACCTATCGTTCTCGAGTGTTTTACTTTGGGCCTTATGGGAGCGAATAAAACCCTTATCGTCCTTCCCATGGGCCACGGTAGTTCAAATCCCATGGACTGGCCCTGGTAGTTTTCCAATATGTTTCTTAGAATTTTCTCGGCGTCCCTGTTCCTTATGATGTCAAGTAGAGGCTTGCCTGTAAAGTCCTTTTCCTGTATGTCCAGCATCCGCTCGGCAACTGGATTTAGGAACATGGTGTTTTGGTCGTTGTCCACCGCCACTACGCCGTTTACCGAGCTTGAAAGTATTGCTTCTATCTTGGATTTGTCGTTTATCAGTTCCTCAATGGTTAGTTCCAGCCTTTCCGCCATATGGTTGAAGGTGGCTGCCAGAGTACCTATTTCATCGGTGCCTTTAACCTTGACCCGCCTGTTGTATCTGCCCCCGGCTATGCGGCTTGCTACCTCTGTCATTTCCCTTATAGGCCGTGTAAAGGTGGAAAGGTACCTGTAGCCCAGCACAAGGACAGTCAGAATGCTCAGCGTAATGGCAAGGAGGGTATAGTGCCAAATTTTTTGCTGTATAGCTTTAATGTCGTTAAGGGGAAGGGCAACCCTTATCACCCCAGCTGGGCCGGGACCTTCCCCCATCGGAATTGCTATGTATAGCATTTCCGTTCCAAGAGTACCGCTTACCCTGACGCTTTTCCCTAATCCCTCTTCCAGCGCCTGGTTTACCTCCGGCCGGTCTCGGTGGTTTTCCATATCCGCCGCGTCGGCGTCTGAATCTCCTATTATCGTGCCGTCCAGTCCGATAACGGTGACTCTATCGCCGGTTATTCGGCCAAATTCACCGCAAAGGTCCTCAAGGTCCGCCGGGTGTTCTGCAGAGCTGCTTGCCAGCCGGTTTTGTATCAGTTTCGCACTTGTTATCAGTTTATCCTCAACGCTTTGATAGTAGTAGGTCCTTGCTATTTCCATTGATAGCAGGCCGGTTATCAGAACACCTATGAGAATCAGAAAAGTAAAAGCCAGCATCAGCTTTTTAAGCATCGTCATCACCCTTATAATTAAAACTGTAGCCTATACCCCTTGCGGTCTGGATAAACCTTGGGCTTTTGTCGTCGTCCTCTATCTTTCTCCTTAAATGCCTTATGTGTACGTCCACCGTTCGGGTGTCCCCGTAATAATCGTAGCCCCACACCTTATCAAGCAGGTAATCCCGGGTTAAAATTCTGCCCCGGTTTAAGGCAAGTACCTTAAGCAATTCGTATTCCTTATTGGTAAGGACTATCTCTTGTTCGTCCTTGTACACCCTATAGGCACCGATATCTATTGTAAGGCTTCCTATGCGTAGAAGCTCTGGTTCGTCGGGGAGCCTGGCTGAGCGCCTCAGCAGCGCCCTTACCCGGGCTGCCAGTTCGCGGATGCCGAAGGGCTTGGTAAGATAATCATCGGCTCCGGTCTCCAGTCCCAAAACCTTGTCTATCTCCTCACCTCTGGCGGTAAGCATGAGAACCGGCAGGGTGGCAGTGGTACTGTTTTCCCTTACCCTCCTGCAAACTTCTAATCCATCCATTCCGGGCAACATCAGGTCAAGAATCACAAGGTGGGGCCGTTTCCTTCCTATTGTCTCTAGGCCCTTCTCGTCGTTC
Source organism: Clostridiales bacterium (assembly GCA_012523075.1). GTDB lineage: Bacteria > Bacillota > Clostridia > Ch29 > Ch29 > JAAYEV01. Next base: position 16,434 of record JAAYJF010000015.1, read on the forward strand.
TCGCAGACTATTACCCTGTGGCCTTCCTTTTCCAGGTTGCACTTTACCAGTTCCAGAATGTGCATTTCATCGTCAATTACAAGGATAAGTTCTTTATTCAATTGTATTCCTCCCCGGTGCTTCCCTATGCAGTGTTTATGCCCTTTGCTGTAAAGAATTATAATATAAACCACGATGCTTTACCAGCTTCAATAGATGGAGACATTTTATTCCGAAATAATTTTTATGCAGGGTGTTGAATAAATATACTAAAAGGTGTATAATTATGTCCATTATATTATAAACCCAAGGGGGAGGTACCGGAATGATAAAGGTAGCAATTATTGGAGGAACGGGCTATACAGGCCAGGAATTGGTCAGGATTTTGTGTAGACATCCCCGTGCCAAGCTGGAGGGGATATCCGCAAGAAGCGGTGCCGGACAAAATTATGCGGATATTTATACAAGCCTGAGAGGCTTTACCGGAATTATATGCGAAGACTTTGGCGATGGCGAGCTTATCCAGCGCTCGGACGTGGGCTTTGCGGCACTTCCCCACGGGCTGTCAGGGGAGATCGTCCCCGAGGCAGTCAATAGGGGAAAAAGGGTTATTGACCTGGGGGCGGACTTCCGGTTTTCCGATGAAAGGGTGTACGAGGAATGGTACGGGGCAAAGCATCCCTGCCCGGCTATCCTGAAAAGGGCGGTTTACGGTTTGCCGGAGCTTAAAAGAAACGCTATTGTGGATGCGGCGATAGTGGGAAATCCCGGCTGCTATCCCACCTGCAGCATACTGGCCCTGACACCGCTTTTGAAGGAGGATATGCTAGAGGAGGGCTCAGTAATAATTGATGCAAAGTCCGGGATATCCGGGGAAGGCAGGTCTTTAAGGCTAGGGAGCCATTTCTGTGAGTGCAATGAGAGCGTTAAGGCCTATTCGGTAGCGGGGCACAGGCACACGCCGGAGACAGAGGAACAGCTCTCTGCCGTGGCGGGTAAAAAGGTGACGGTGACCTTTACCCCGCACCTTGTGCCTATGCAACGGGGTATGCTTGTTACCGCTTACGGGAAACTCAAAAAGGGCGTGGATGCCGAATGGCTGCGTCAGCTGTACATCGGGTACTATCAGGACGAATATTTTGTACGGGTAATGAAGGAAGGGGTTATGCCGACAACCGGCCAGGTTCGGGGGTCCAATTTTTGCGATATAAGTTTGGCGGTTGACCAAAGGGCAGGAAGGGTAATAGTGTGCTCGGTGATAGACAACCTAGTAAAGGGCGCATCCGGCCAGGCGGTGCAGAACATGAACATAATATTTGGCTTTGACGAAAAAGACGGGCTGGATATGCCGCCGTTATATCTATAGATTTCGCCAAAGAAGCAAAGCTCGAAGAAACCGGCTCTGTCGCTAAGGAGGGCGAAGCCCGAAGAATCCTTTGGAGATATACATAAGGCCCTTCGCTTCGTTCAGGATGACAGCTGCTTCGCTCAGAATGACAACAATGACGCTCAGGGTGACACATTAGGAGATATTAAGTTTTAATGTGTTATATAAAGATGCAGCAACAATCTTTGTTGCGATAGTAATAATTTAAGGAAGAGGAGAATTTAGTATGAACAATGAGGATTTGAAGATCTCAATGAAGGGTTTGAACGGAATAATGGGCTATAAGTTCGCAGGGGTTAGCTGCGGTATTAGAAAAAACGGCAAGGAGGATTTAACCTTAATATTTTCCGAGGTACCCGCCGTCTCCGCCGGGGTGTTTACAACCAATAAGTCCAAGGCGGCACCGGTTTTAATTGACCTTCAAAACATAAAAAACCCCGTCACCAGGGCGGTGGTGATAAACAG
>JAAYJF010000088.1 GCA_012523075.1 Clostridiales bacterium
CGTCTTAATATTACGCACTAATAGTACCACATTTTTTACGAAATTTTGGAGAATGGGATTTAGAGACAGACCCTTAGCTATCGTTCAGGATGACACACTAGTAAATGTAAAATTCTAAATACATTGTATATTAATAATCCAATGAAAGGGAAGTGAGAAATCATGTTAAAGATCCAGTCGATATGGGAGGCCAACGGCAATATAAGGGACTTTGCCGGGGTAACACCAATACTTCATTCACAGGCCCTGCAATCCGACCTCGGACTGCAGCTATTTTTAAAGGCCGAAAACCTTCAGACCACCAATTCATTTAAAATACGGGGAGCCAGCAACTGCATAGTCAAACAGCTGAGAAGCACTCCAAACCTGCAGGGCGTTGTCACTGCATCTTCGGGTAACCACGGCCAGGCGGTAGCCTATGTGGCAAACCGGCTTGGGATCCCTGCCACAATAATTATGCCGGAGACGGCACCCAAGGCAAAGGTACAGGCGGTATCAAGGTGGGGTGCAAATGTAGAGTTTTGCGGCACCACTTCACAGCAAAGGCTTGCCCGTTCAAGTGAAGTAGCACTGGAAAAGGGTTACGTGGAAATACCCCCCTACGACCACTATGACGTAATAGCCGGCCAGGGGACCATTGGGAAGGAAATCCTCGAACAGGTACCCGATGTGGATATTGTAGCAGTGCCCATCGGCGGCGGAGGGCTTATCTCTGGTATAGCAACGCTTATAAAAAATCTCCGGCCAAAGGTTCAGGTGATTGGCGTGGAGCCGGAAAGCAGCAATTCCATGTCGGTATCGGTAAACAACGGAGAAATCACCCAACTGGAAAAAACCCATTCGGCTGCCGATGGGCTGCTCACGCTAAAGCCAGGGTCCCTGACCTTTCCATTGGTAAAAAAATACGTGGATAAAATAGTATTGGTAAAGGAACGGGAAATCCTTGATGCCATAAGCACCTGTGTCCAATACTTCAAAACGGTCCCCGAACCCTCCGGAGCGGTCACCATCGCAGCAGCGCTTAAAGGCAATTGGGCCAAGGATATGAAGGTGGTGGCGGTGGTAAGCGGCGGCAACTTTGATATGGAAAAACTCCCCGGTTTCCTGTGCCCTCAATTCTAAACATGACAATCAATACAGGCGGATAACGGCCTGCCTATTCGGTATCCATTACACTGTCCAGTTTGACGCTGTTTTCAGCTTCCTCTCTGAACTTCTCAATCTCCCACCGGACAAGAGCGGTGACCGAAAGGCACATAAGTATCAGAGAAACGAATATATAATAAAGGGTATAGGGCACCATTGCCGAGTACACGGCTATTAGAATGCTTAGCACTGCATAGGTCCTTATCCGCCTAAAAGCAAGTATTTTTCTCAGGCTGTGCTGCTTCTCACGGCTTTGCTCAAGCACATTCTGTTCAATTTGTGCCTCCAGGTCCTCCATGGGAAACAAAAAGTCCCGCTTCAAAAAAACCCTATACAAGGAACCGGTATCACCTATAAATAAATCAAAATCATCAAGTCCTGCCGCATAGTCCCTGGCAGCGTAATCAAAGACACCATTGGCAATGTATACTCCATTTTCTAAGCCCCTGCTCCGGCAGTATTGTACAAATTCCTTAAGGTCCTTTTCTTTGACCATCGAATCCGGTTTTAACTTCCTTCCGTATATTCCTGCCTTTTCCCCCTTAAAACTCCCTTCCATAATGAGGGGAC
>JAAYJF010000077.1 GCA_012523075.1 Clostridiales bacterium
ATCCTTCGCAGCCATCATGATGACCTATCAGCTTAGCAAGCTGCTGTGCGCAAAGAGCCTGGAAACGGTTTCCATGAGCGAGGCACTAAAGGCGGGAACGGAATAGTATATGACAGGGTTGTCATTTCTGGCATGCTATGCTAATATGATATTAATAGAAACAGGGGGCGAAGGCGTGCCAAAGGACACTTTTTTTAACCTCGATGGAGCTAAACAGAGGAAAATCTTTGAAGCTGCTGTGGATGAATTCTCACAAAGGCGCTTCAGCGAAGCGTCCATAAATCAGGTGGTAAAAAACGCGAAGATATCCAGGGGTAGCTTCTACCAGTATTTTGATAACAAAGAGGACCTATACCTTTATACGCTGAAGCAGATAGGCAAGGAAAAGCTTAACATAATAAGCCGCGTGGGAGAACTGAAACCGGATGCGGACTTTTTTGATGGATATATATACATGTTCAGGGCCGCCCTGGAATGGAGCATCGAAAAGCCAAAATACTACCGGATTGGCATGCTTATGGAGCTTGACGACAGTCGTTTTGTATCGGAACTTCGCAAAGCATTGCCGGAGGGATTTTCGATGCTTAAGGGAATGGTAGAGAAGGATATAAAGCTTGGAAGGATTAGGGCCGATGTCGATCCTGACCTGGTGGTGGATATTATTTATACGTTGAACCTGCACATTTTGACCAGGTATTACAAAGCTGACAATAAGGATGAACTGGCTAAAAAGGTATGTGAAGTAATAAGGATAATAAAAGAGGGGATAGCCAACAGATGAGGCAGCTCTTGTGCATGAAAAAGGCGGGCTAAGCCATAAGCATTATAAAAGGTGGAATAGCAGGCAGAGGAACAAGTAGGAAATCCGGATTTGTTAGGTTTGATTAGGTTTGGCAGGGAATATATTGTGATAAGATGAACGCTGCGGGGGGAGATTTGTATGGAAAGGGTTCTGATAAGCACCAGGGACCTAAGCAAAATATATCATATGGGCGAAGTATCTGTTGAGGCCCTAAGGGATGCCAATTTGGAGATTTATGAAGGAGAGTTTGTGGTAATACTTGGGCCAAGCGGCTCCGGCAAGAGTACCCTGCTAAATATCATAGGGGGTATGGATACGCCCACGCTGGGCAAGGTATTTTTTAGGGGGAAGGAGCTGGGTGACCTTGATGACAACGGCCTTACAAGATACAGAAGGGAAAACATAGGGTTTATATTCCAGTTTTACAATCTTCTGCACAACCTCACGGCGAGGGAGAACGTGGAGCTGGTTACCGATATGAGCAGTGACCCGCTGGACGTGATGGAGGTGCTGGACAGGGTGGGCCTTAAAGAACGGGCCGACCATTTTCCGTCCCAGTTAAGCGGCGGCGAGCAGCAGCGAGTTGCGGTGGCCCGGGCGGTGGCCAAAAATCCCGAAATGCTTTTGTGCGATGAACCCACCGGGGCGCTGGATAATACCACTGGAAGGGTGGTTCTGAAGGTTTTGAAAGAAATTAACCAAAGCCTTGGCAAAACAGTTCTGGTAATAACCCACAACGCCGCTATAGCAGAAATGGCCAACCGGGTGCTGTATATGAGCAACGGGAGGATAGCCAATATAAGGACCGTAGAAAATCCCATCGACCCCGAAAGGATTGAGTGGTAGTGAAAAAGCTCATGCTAATGACCCTTAGGGACATAAAAAGCAATAAAGGGCAGTACATTGCAATCATTATGGTGGTTGTGGTGGGTATAGCCATGTATAACGCCATTTCCATGTCCTTTCATAATCTTAACAGTGCCACCGAAAGCTATTATGAAGAATACAAGCTTCCCCACCTGTTTGTAAGGCTGAATAACGCGCCGGAGAGCGTGGTGGGCATTATCGGAAGAACCGATGGGGTATCGTCTGCCCAGGGCAGGCTGGTACTGGATGTGCCGATGGAAATACCCGGTTACGAAGGCAGGGTCCATGCGAGGATTGTGTCGGTTCCGCGGTCCAATGACGGTGCCTTAAACAAGCTGCATTTGGAGGACGGAAGGTATGTATCGGGGGACCACCGGGACGGCGCTCTCGTGGAAAAGCTGTTCATGGAATTCCACCGGCTGGAAATAGGCAGCAGCATATACCCAATAATAAACGGCAAAAAGGTGGAACTTAAGGTGTCGGGAAAGGCCATAAGCCCGGAGTATATATACGCTGTGCCGTCGGTCCAGGATATGATGCCGGATAATGAAAGGTTTACGATACTATACCTTGAGCACAGCTTTGTACAGCAGCTTATGGGTTATGACGGCCTGGTCAACGAAGTTGTTTTGCAGTTGGAGGACGAGGGCAAAGTAAAAGAGGTAAAAAAGGAACTGGAGGACAGGCTGAAGCATTATGGCTTGATATCCGTCACCGAGAGGAAGGACGAGGTAAGCTATGCCATGATGGATACCGAGCTAAACGCCCTGCAGTCCATGGGCTTTGCATATCCGGCTGTTTTTTTGCTTATCGGCTCAATAGTGATATACATGCTGTTGATAAGGCTGGTGGACAACCAGAGGGTGCAGATAGGGGTGCTGATGGCCCTCGGGTTTAGCAAGGGCGCGATATTGTTTCATTATATCGGGTACGCGCTGTTTGTGGGGTCTATGGGTTCCGTGCTGGGGAGCCTTGCCGGGGTGCGGTTGGCCGGGGCCCTTACAAGGTACTATCTTACCTTTTTTAATATACCAATACTGCAGGTGAAGACCTATACGGACGTTGTAATACTGGGCATACTGATGAGCGTGGTGTTTTGTGGCATTGCGGGGTTTAATGCGGCTAAAAGGGTGCTGAGGATTTCGCCGGCGGAGGCCATGAGACCGGTGGCGCCCATCGAGGGTAAGAAATGGTGGGGCGAAAGGATGCTGCCTTTCCTGGCAGGTCTTAAAATATCCTGGCGCCTTACCTTCAGAAATATGTGGCGCAACAAAAAGAGGACGTTATTTACCGTGGCGTCAATAGCCATGACGGTGGGACTTATGATATCCATTATGACGATGCTGGATTCCATGGACTATCTTTTTGATAAAGCCTTTGGGGATGCGCTGTCCTATGACTACAAGGTGGCCTTTACAGGCAGTGTGCACCGGGATGTGGTAAAGAATTTGGGCGAGTTTAAGGAAATAACCTATGTGGAGCCGATGGCCGAGTATCCCGTACGGCTTGTGAACGGGTGGCGGAAGGAAAATACGATGGTAACTGGCCTTGTTCAAAATTCAAGGGTTTATAAGCTGTTCGATATGAAAGGAAACAGGGTGGAGGTGCCTAGGGAAGGGATACTGCTTACCGAGGGGCTGGCAGAAACGCTGGGGGTAAAGAGATGGGATACCATAACTATTGAAGCCCTGAACAAACCGGGGATTGAGCGTAGGATAACGGTAAAGGGTATCGTGGAGCAGTACATGGGCGGCAGCGCGTTTATGGAGGTGGGGGCGTTAAATGCGGTCCTTAGGGAGGGCTCTACAATAAACGCCGCCCTGGTAAACTTAAGGTATAACAGCGAAGAATTCGCCGGGGACATTGAAGGGATGCCCTACGTACAAAGCGTAAAGGAACCGGATGACTTAGTAAAGCAGTATAACGAATACATGGGCCTTATATACGCGTATATAGGGGTTATCGTGGCATTAAGCTGCATAATGGGCTTTGCTATCATATACAACACTACAACCATAAGCATAATGGAAAGAAGACGTGAGCTGGCATCGCTACGGATTATGGGGTTTACCAACAACCAGGTGGCTGAGCTGATATTCAACGAAAACACCGCGGTAAGCGCAATGGGACTTATCATAGGAATGCCCCTTGGCATGTATATGGCCGCGCAGATATTGAAATTGATGCCCGAAGACATGATATCGCTGCCCCTGGTGATATTTTCAAAAACCTATGTTCTGGCTGCGGCTACCGTTGCCATGTTTGTAATACTGGCCCAACTGGCCAACATGCGAAGAATATCCAGGATGGACCTGGTTGAGGTCATGAAGAGTAGAGAATAGGGGGTCGATTATATGAAATTAAGGGCTTTCGGCAGGATCAAGGGAATAATAAGAAAAAAGAGAAAGGTGTTCTGGGTCGGCGTTCTGGCTGTTGTCTTGATACTGGTATTTTTGTTTCAGAGCATGGGAAGCGGAGTGGACGTTGACACCGCCTTGGCGGTCCGCGGCGATATAAAAAGCATTGTGGAGCAGACCGGCTATATTGAGGCTTCGAAAAAGCAGGATATATACGCGGTTTACGGGGGCCGTATAAAAAGCATCCCGGTGGAAGTGGGTCAGGCTGTCAAGGAAGGCCAGCTTTTGCTGGAGTTTGACCTGGACGAGTTAAATATTAGGCTTGACCAGGCTGAGGCAGTACTGGCGCTGACCGAGGGAAGCGCTGCGACCGGTGCCGAAGTGGCGGCGGCATTGGCTGCCTACGAGGGGGCGGCCGTCCAAAGGGACAGGGCAAAGGAAGCCTTCGAAAGTGCTGCAGACTTATATGAGATGGGTGCCATAAGCGAGGTTGACTTCCGCCAGGCAAGGGAAGCCTATGAATTGTCGGAACTTCAGCTTAATGCGGCGGTGGCGGCCCTGGAGGCAGCCAAAAAGGGTGAGGCATCGCAGCAGGCCTCAATGGCGGCAGCCCGGGCGGAGGTTTCGCTTATAAAACGGCAGATAGAGGAAGCAAGGCCCCTTGCAAACTTGGAGGGAATTGTACTGGAAATAGGTTTTGAAGAGGGCATGACGGTTCCCCCCGGCAGCCTGGTAATGAGGGTGGGGGACCCGGATAATCTGCAGGCAAAGTGCATGTTTCTTGCCGGCGAGGCGGTGGACATAAGGGTAGGAAATGAGGTGCTGATTAGCGGTGACATATTAGACGATGCAATGCTTAAGGGAAGGGTCAAAAAAGTGTTCCCCCAGGCGGTTAAGGTTTTGTCCCAGCTTGGGGTGGAGCAGCAGCGGGTGCCGGTTGAGATAGAGCTTCTGGAAAGCCACCAAAACTTAAGGCCCGGTTTCGGAGTGGACGTGGAGGTAATAACCGGGGAAGCTAAGGATGTGATGTTGGTGCCGGCGGATGTGGTGTTTGAGATGGAAGGTAAGGACTATGTGTTTGTGGTGGAAGGCAAAAAAGCGGTTCTGAGGCAGGTAAACGTCGGGATAGGGAACAGGGATTGGACGCAGATACTGGACGGCTTAAGCGAAAAAGAAACTGTGATAGTGGACCCGCCCAATGAGATGGAAGACGGTACCAGGGTAAAGTAAGGGAGCAAGGGGACGGTTCTCTTGCTTCCATTTTGAACAGATTGGAGTTGATTGCATGGCATTTGGCGAGACTTTCCGCTGGATAGCGATAATAGTAGTGTTTATTGTTGTGTATTATGCGGCGTCCATGTTTACCATAAAAAGAAACGTTGTAAAGGTCATTAAGGTATTTGAAGAAAAGAATGCCCTGGCCGCCAAAACGGCGGTAAGCGGCGAAAGTCTTGGTATAAGGAAGCAGGGTTTTCTCGAAAGGGCCGTAAAAAGGCGGGATAACAGGATTCATGCTTTAAAGTTTATGGTGGATGCCGGGGTGGTGAGTATCACCTCCGATGGAAGGTACTATCTTAGCAAAAAGAAAATGGCTGCATTTCGTAGGAATGGAAACTTTATTGCACGCTTTATTATTCCGCCCCAGGACAATTGATTTTTTGCATCCTATATAAAAGAACCGGCCCTTCCAGTCGCCGGTTTTTTTAGTGTCATTACCCATGCAGGGTTTCTTTGAATAAAAGCAAGTTTTGGGACATAAACTGTTAGCAGCGAGTATCCTGGAGGGATGGATATGGGCGGCAGGATTAATGTGTTCCAAAACAGTGGGCACGGATTGATTGAGGGAAGGATTTTGCACTGCCGGTGGTTTGCCCTTGTGCAGCCGGAGCCCACAAGCTTTGGCATAAATCCCCGTACCCTGCTAAAGGGAGGAGGTAGGGTATCCCGCCTGTGCATATATACTGGAAGTGCCAATAAAGAAATAGTGGCGGAGTATTCGAGGGGTTGGGTAAGCCTTAAGTATAATTACATAGAAATGGTGGAGGAATTGGTGTACTACCTGGAAAGAAGATATTCGCTACGGATCGTAAAGTGAAACTTCCGTTATAGGAGTGATTTTCTCCTATAACGGTTAGCTAAACAAACCCTGGTGCTTAGCGTCCGTTCGATCTTTGGGAGTTACGGACGCTTAAATCGAGGGTAAAGTGACACTTGCATTAGGCGGGCGGTTTTCCCGAAAAAGCGGTTAGGGGACACACCGCTGCTGGATTAAGGTAAGGCGACACACCGCTTTTTGTGGGTATTCCTTGTCGCGGTATGTCCCCACTAGAATTTCTTGCTGCGGAATGTCCCCATTATAATAGTGGAACAAACACTGGTGTGGATCATTTTGTTGTACAGGCTTGCAGGAATTTCATTGCTGATATAAAATAAATTTATATGAGTTAGAAATGGCGCCTGCGTCTTTTCTAATACGTCTTACTCACGGCGGGGTGGAGAATGAACATACCTAATTTGCTGACAGGGATAAGGTTTTTGTTAATACCCGTTTTCTTTTTGTGCTACTATTCAGATATGCAAAACAACATTACCATTGCCACCTTTGTTTTCATTATTGCCGGGGTTACTGATATATTGGACGGATATATCGCCCGTAAGTACAATATGGTTACCCGGTGGGGGATAGTGTTTGACCCGTTGGCGGATAAGCTGATGCTTTTATCCGTTTTGTTTGCATTGACCCACAGCGGATACCTGCCCCTATGGGTCATTCTGGTGGTGGCGGGGAAGGAAGCATTTATGGGCCTTGGTGCCCTTTTCCTCTTTTTTACCCGTGACAAGACGGTGGTTGCGGCCAACAAGACGGGTAAAATAGCTACGGTGCTTTTTTATCTTTCCATAGTGGCGCTGGTATTCGACATGCCCTTCAATTCATATCTAATAACAGCTGCGGTATGTGTAACTGTGGCCGCTTTTATAAGATATGCATGGAACTTTAAAAATCTGGAGAAGGCCAAAAAACCTTGAGTAGCTAATGGCCTCTAAACGAAACAGAGGGTGTTAGAATGAAACAAAAAATTATCAGGGAGATACTGGACTGGCTAAAATATATAGCCATTGCGGTTGTTCTTGCCCTTGTTTTAAGAAATTTTGTGGTACTCAGCATTAAGGTTCCCACGCCATCCATGCTGCCTACCATACAGTTGGGCGATCAGCTTCTTGTGAACAGACTTTTGTACAGGTTTACCCCCCCGGCCAGGGGGGATATAGTAGTGTTCAAATACCCCGACAATCCGGAAGAACTGTACGTAAAACGCCTTATAGGCGTTGGCGGGGATGAGGTGGAGATACGGGCGGGTAAACTGAACATTAATGGCAAAGAGATAGAAGAGGACTATCTTTACGAGGAAATGAAGGGCAATTTCGGGCCCTATCAAGTTCCGGAGGGCGGGTACTTTATGCTGGGGGACAACCGGAACGATTCCAAGGACAGCCGGTTCTGGCATAATCAGTATGTAACCGACGATTTAATAGTAGGAAAGGCCTTCTTCAGGCTTTTCCCCCTTCGCAGTGCGGGGGTTATGAAATAGTGAGGTTAATAATCTTATTGACAAATTGCGGGTATTATATATAATAGACTGTAATTAGAAAACCTGGCTTATTCAAAGCCAAGCAGAATATCAAAAGGCTATGAAGGAGAGGAGTAAGCAGCTTAAGTGCCCTGCAGAGAGGACGTCCCAGGCTGAAAGGCGTCCGGCATCAACTGCCCAAGGTAGCTCCGGAGCCGCCCGGCCGAAAACTAAAAGTAAGCCGGGACGGGATGTAACCCGTTACAGTGAAAGAGCCCCGCATTTGGGGGAATTAAGGTGGTACCGCGAAGCAGACCCTTCGTCCTTTGGGATGGAAGGGCTTTTTTTATTAGCAAAAAGGAGGCGTTAAGTATGAATAAAGCTAAACAGTTGCAGGACAAATACAATCCGAAGGATTTTGAAGAAAGGCTCTATAAATGGTGGGTGGACAGCGGATTTTTTACCCCCAAAAGGGAAGAGGGCAAAGAGCCTTTTACTATAGTTATTCCTCCTCCGAACATTACAGGGCAGCTCCACATGGGCCATGCCCTTGACAATACCATTCAGGACATCCTAATCAGGTGGAACAGGATGAAGGGGGTACCCACGCTGTGGCTCCCCGGAACCGACCATGCCAGCATTGCCACCGAAGCCAAAATTGTGGAAAAACTGGCGGAGGAGGGCACCTCAAAGAACGCCCTGGGCAGGGGCAAATTCCTGGAAAGGGCATGGCAGTGGAAGGAAGAATATGGCGGGAGGATTGTCGAGCAGCTCAAGAAACTGGGCAGTTCCTGTGACTGGACCCGCGAGAGGTTTACGATGGACGAAGGTTGCAACAAGGCAGTTACGGAGTTTTTTGTAAGCCTTTACGAGAGGGACCTTATATACCGCGGGGACAGGATTATAAACTGGTGCCCCACCTGCAAGACCTCCATATCCGATGCCGAGGTGGAGCACGAGGATATGGACGGCAAGTTCTGGCATATTAAGTACCCCCTAAAGGACCGAGATGGTCATGTGGTAGTAGCCACCACCCGGCCGGAGACAATGTTGGGGGATACCTGTGTAGCGGTGCATCCCGAGGATGACAGGTATAGGGAATTAATAGGAAGTACGGTTATACTACCTCTAATGGACAGGGAAATACCCATAATTGCCGACGAATACGTGGATATGTCAAAGGGTACCGGTGCAGTGAAAGTGACTCCGGGCCACGACCCCAACGATTTTGAAATAGGGGAAAGGCACGGCGTTGCCAAGATAAGGATAATAAATGACGACGGGACCATGAACGATAACGCCGGCGTCTTTGCCGGAATGGACAGATATGATGCCAGGAAAGCGGTTGTAAGGGCTCTTGAGGACCAGGGCCTTATTACTAAAATAGAAGACATTCAGCACAGCGTTGGCCACTGCTACCGCTGCGATTCCGTCATTGAACCGCTAATTTCCACCCAGTGGTTTGTAAGGATGAAACCCCTGGCCGGGCCGGCTATACAGGCGGTAAGGGATGGAGATATACGGATTGTGCCCCAGCGGTTTGACAAGATATATTTCCACTGGATGGAAAACATTAAGGACTGGTGCATTTCGAGGCAGTTGTGGTGGGGCCACAGGATTCCCGCCTATTACTGCAGCGACTGCGGTGAAATGATGGTGAGCAGGGACCAGCCCTCCTCTTGCACAAAATGCAGTAGCAGCAAAATGCAGCAAGATCCGGATACGCTGGACACATGGTTCAGTTCGGGGCTTTGGCCCTTCTCAACGCTGGGCTGGCCGGAAAAAACCAAGGACCTGGAGTACTTCTACCCAACCAGCGTACTTGTTACTGGCTACGATATAATCTTCTTCTGGGTGGCGCGCATGATTGTATCTGGTCTTGACCAGATGAACGAAAAACCCTTCTCGGACGTTCTTATACACGGCCTGGTACGGGACGCCGAGGGCAGGAAGATGAGTAAATCCCTCGGTAACGGTATAGACCCGCTGGAGATAATAGATGAGTACAGCGCCGATGCCCTTAGGTTTACCCTTGCCACCGGAAACGCTCCCGGGAACGATATGAGGTTCCATATGGAGAGGGTGGATGCGTCAGGCAATTTTGCCAATAAACTGTGGAATGCCTCACGGTTTGTGCTTATGAATCTTGAAGGCTGCGAACCTGAGGACCTCGACGGCCATTTTGACCGGGAGGGGCTGGAGTTATCCGATCGGTGGCTGCTTTCGAGGCTTGACACCCTCATCGCCGAGGTGGAAGAGAGCATGGAAAAATACGAACTGGGGATTGCGGCGCAAAAATTATACGATTTCATATGGGGGGAGTACTGCGACTGGTATATTGAACTAGTAAAGCATCGCCTGTATGACGGGAGCAGCAAAACCGGGGATACGGCAAGGCGGGTACTGTGCTACGGCCTGGATCGGCTGCTTAGACTTCTGCATCCTTTTATGCCCTTTATAACCGAGGAAATCTGGCAACACCTGCCCCACAGCAGCGAGACCATAACCCTGGCAAAATGGCCGCAATCGGACGAAAGCAAAAAGGATGCTACGGCAGAGCGGCAGATGCACACCATTATGGATGCCATAAGGGCTGTGAGGAATATTAGGGCTGAAATGGATGTGGCCCCCTCCAGGAAAGCAAACGTAATAGTAGTTTCGGAACAGGCGGAGGTCCGGGACATCTTTGCCGCCAACGCACCCTACCTGGAAAGGCTGGCAGCTGCTTCCGGGGTACTGGTCAGGAAGGACAGGACGGAAGTGCCGAAGGATGCGGTTTCGGTCGTTATTGAAGGGGCAGTGATCTATATTCCCGCTGAGGAACTGCTTGATATTGGAAAGGAAATTGGAAGGTTGGAGAAGGAGAAACAGAGACTGGAGAAGGAACTTGAAAGGGTGAAAGGCAAGCTCGCCAACAAAGGGTTTATAGAAAAGGCCCCGGCGGATGTTGTGAAAGCCGAAAAGGAGAAACGTGACAAGTATCAGGATATGATGGATAAGGTGATGGAAAGGCTGGGCAGCTTGAAATAACTTATGGATGTATATATAATGCATTTCAAACTCGTGCCATCCTGAGCGAAGCGAAGGATCTTCGAAGCTAAGGACCTTATGCCTATCTCCTTGAAGATTCTTCGGGCTTCGCCCTCTTAAG
>JAAYJF010000137.1 GCA_012523075.1 Clostridiales bacterium
GATGATGATATATCGGTTGATGTGGTAAGTATAGGCTGCCTGGTGACGGTCAAGGACCTTACCTACAATGAGATGGTGGAGTATAAGATAGTAAGCTCGGCTGAAGCGGATCCCTCCCGGCTTATGATTTCCAACGAATCCCCTGTGGGAAAGGCTCTTATGGGTCATAAAATTGGGGATGTGGTGGAGATTATGGTGCCCGACGGGTCCATCGAGTTCCAGATAGTGGAGATAAAAAAATAAAGGAGTGGGGTAAAGAGAATGGAACGGGATACAAAAGAGGACCTTAACCTGAACGAGATACTCTTGCTCAGGAGAAAGAAACTGGATGATTTAAGGGAAAGGGGCAAGGACCCCTTCACGATAGACAAATACGACCGGACCGATTATACACAGGCTATAAAGGATGATTACGCCAATTATGAAGGCAAAAAAGTGTCGGTGGCTGGCCGTATAATGACCAAAAGAGAACACGGCAAGGCAAGTTTTGTCGATATTCAGGACGTACAGGGCAGGATACAAGTTTATGTGAGGGAAGACGAAATAGGCGGGGAAAACTATCGGGAGTTCGCTTCCTTTGATATAGGCGATATAGTGGGCGTTAAGGGAGAGGTGTTTACCACTAGAAAGGGAGAGATATCTGTAAAGGCCCAAGAGGTGTTACTGCTTTCCAAATCCCTTCAAGTGCTACCGGAAAAATGGCACGGGCTTAAGGACCCGGACTTAAGATACCGGCAGAGGTACGTAGATTTGGTGGTAAACCCCGAGGTGAAAGAAACCTTCCTTATTAGAAGCAAAATTATTAAATCCATAAGAGAATACCTTGATAATATTGGGTATATAGAAGTAGAAACTCCTATTTTACATACCATTGCCGGAGGGGCCAACGCAAAACCCTTCATCACGCATCATAACACCCTCGATATAGATATGTACCTTAGGATTGCAACCGAGCTGCATCTTAAGAGGCTCATTGTCGGGGGCTTGGAGAAGGTTTACGAGATAGGACGCATATTCCGCAATGAGGGAATGTCCATAAAGCATAACCCGGAGTTTACCACGATAGAGTTGTATGAGGCCTATACCGATTACCACGGTATGATGGAGCTTACCGAAAACCTTATAGCCTATGCCGCAAACAATGTGCTTGGAACCACAAAGATTAGTTATCAAGGCGTTGACATAGACCTTACGCCTCCATGGACAAGGCTTACAATGGTTGATGCCATCAAAAAGTATACCGGCATAGAATTCAGAAAAGATGACGATTCGCTATCTGCCTATGCAAAAGCTAAAGACCTTGGAGTGGATATTGAAAGGAACGCATCCAAGGGCCAAATAATAAACACCGTATTTGAGGAAAAGGTTGAGGAACACCTGATACAGCCCACCTTTATACTGGACTATCCGGTGGAGGTTTCGCCGCTGGCAAAGCGTAAAGCAGACGACCCGGAGTTTACAAGCCGGTTTGAGGGCTTTATATACTCCTGGGAGATTGCAAACGCATTCTCTGAGCTAAACGACCCGATTGACCAGAAGAAAAGGTTTGAGGACCAGCTTAAGCAGCGGGAAGCCGGAGACGAAGAGGCGCATATGATGGACGAAGACTATGTAAACGCACTTGAAGTGGGTCTTCCGCCCACCGGCGGATTGGGAATAGGAATAGACCGCGTGGTGATGCTGCTGACGGATTCTTATTCTATAAGAGATGTAATACTGTTTCCGACAATGAAACCAAAGGAGTAAAGAACCTACGTTAGAGGGCTGCAGGGGATAATAACCTGATTATGAAGTAAATGCCAGGCGTTTTGATGTTGACATAAAGCATAGCGCATGATAATATATAAAAGTCGCCGTTACGGCGGCGGCGTTTCTAAAAAAGTTAGAATTAAGGCACAATAAGACAGTTAATAAATTCTTGACAGCAAAAATAAGTTGTGCTATCATAGTAAAAGTCGGCGGTCGGCCGGCGCGAACCTTAAGAAAACTAAACAGTGCGAAGCAAGGTAAGTGAAAAGCCTTTGAGTTAAGGAATTAAACTAAAGAGTTTGATCCTGGCTCAGGACGAACGCTGGCGGCGTGCCTAACACATGCA
>JAAYJF010000091.1 GCA_012523075.1 Clostridiales bacterium
ATACCCCTTATGGTTTCAACCAGCCCGGTTACTTGCCCTGTCCCGATACTGCCGTCAAGGTATACGCTTATTTCAGCTTCATGCTGAATGGTTTCAACCAAAAGGTTGCTTACGCTCCAGCACGTAACAACCATTGCCAAAATGAAAAGAATAAGTACCGTACTTATAAACGAAAAAACGCTGGACAGCCGGTTTAACCCAATAATCCTGCTGGCTTCTTTCAAGAAATATCCCGTATTATACAAGGCACTCTTCATGGGCTTTCCTCCGTCTCTCCACTGTAACATTTCCATCGTTCATCCTAATAAAGGCGGCATCCTGCTGGTGCTCTATCAGGTGGGTAGCATGGGTAGTGATTATTACAGTTGTGTTAGTATCCCTGAAGGAAGTAAGCAGGTCCAGTATTATCAATGCATTATCATGGTCCAGGTTGCCGGTGGGCTCATCGGCCAGTATAAGCCGGGGCCTTCTTGCCACCGCCCTGGCTATGGCAACCCTTTGGGCCTCTCCCCAGGACAGATTTCCCACCCTGGATTTGGTCTTATGCTCCAACCCCAATCTAACCAATGCGCTTTGGGCGCTTTGCTTAATCTGCCGGTTAGGAAGGCCTAAAAACCTCATCCCCATCATAACGTTTTCCAATACCGTCCTACCCTGTATTAGCCTAAACTCCTGGAAAACGGGCCCAATCCTTTTTCGCAGACGCCTTATTCTGCTCTCTTGTCCTTTGACTATAGGCTGACCCAGCACCCTAAGGGCGCCCGACGTGGGGTATTCCATCCCCATCAGGAGTTTTAAAAGGCTTGTCTTGCCCGAGCCGCTGGGTCCCGTGATAAAAATAAGCTCCCCCGACCCTATTTCCAGGTCTATGCCCTTTAACGCCAGTGTGCCATCCGGGTACTTCAAAGATACTCCCGCCAATTCTATCATGCTTCTCCCCCTCCACCACAGTATGCTAGAACAAAGACTTAACCGTAAACTCCAGGTAACCGTCGCACACCTTTACCGATTGAATGGTAACATCCACAAAGGCGCCAAAGTCAATGGACAAATGCCCGTCCCGGAACAGTTCCTCTATGGACGCTTTTTCCAGATCCATACCGTAAAAGCTGCCTTCCTCCGCCGTAAACTTTAAAGCCCTTCCTCCTTCAACGGAAAAAGTACCCCTAAGCGCCAGCTGTTTATCCGGAATTTCTATCTCAGCCCTTCCGGGGTAAAAATGAAACACTATTTCGGTCAGGTTTGAGTTATCCTTGTACACGGCATTAAGCGTATCCTCACGGATAGTACCCTTAACGTTAAGTAACCCAAATTTCAAATCCAGGTCCTCCATTGGGTACTTGCCCTCACCGATAATCCGGTCAAATTCCTTTACGATATCCGAGAACAGCACCTTTATCTGGTCCCACTTGTCCTGCAAATTAGCCAAAAGTTCCCGGTAGTGTACCGCTTCCTCCTGTAGGGAGTTCAAATAGGCTTCCTGCTCCTCCCTAAGCTGCCGCTTCTTTGCCACAGCCTCCTCAAGAGCTCCCCTTTTGGCCTCCAGCAGCGCTATACCCTCCGCCAGGCCTTCCCGCTCCGCAATAAGAACCCCTTTCTCCTGCTCAAGACTATCCAAAAGGTCCCCGGTATTCCGGGTAAGGTCCTTAACAGTATTTATGCTTCGCAAGAAAGATGTAAGGTTATCAGAGCCTAGTATTATTCTTAAATAGGAGGCGGGACCGCGCCTTTGATAGCTAACAAGCACCTGCTTCAGGACGTCCAGTTTGCTGTCATAGTCCCTCTGCTGTATTTCTATCTTCTCACCAACAGCTTTGGTCTCAATCCTAAGGATTTCAATTTCATTGATAGTGTTCTCCTGCTCTCTGTCCATCTCTTCTATTTCCTGCGTAAGGACAAAAAGGTTTTGGAGTACGGCCCTCTCATTTTCCGAGATCCCTTCAATCCTCTGCTGGGCTTCCCGGGCAGGCCGGGCTTGTCCCGGAATCCGGCCGGGTAGAATAGTTATAAGCACCAAAACGGCTATTAGCAAAAAAATATAAGACTTCCCCGGTTTGCCAAGTCCGGCCACGCTTCCACCTCCCTTTCCCTTTGAGAGTATTATACAGTTTATGGCCGGTCTTTTCTACATATAAAGCGATAATAAAAGTTACATAAGATTTGTCATCCTGCAGGAGGAACGACTTAAGGATCTTTATTAATGTTACAAATCCCGGAAGGGGCATTAATCAACACCAATGCGCTTGCCTGCAAATCCATAGGTTATGCCTGTCACCGCCAGCAGTACGCCCGATACCAACAGAATTAGGCCGATGGGTACAATATCCGCAAGGGGCCCGAAGAGGAGTATTGCAACCGGCATTGCGCTGCCCGTTACAATCTGTACCAGCGAAAACACCCGCCCCATCATGGCGGCTTCCACATTCTCCTGAAGCAGTACTGTTTGCGCAGTAGAAATAATTGGCATAAAGAATCCGGCGATACCCATTATAATCAGGTATACATAAAAATTACCGGCAACTCCCAGTAATGCAAAGGTGACACCGAATGCCACCAGGCAAAGGGCAACGGTACGTACCTTATCCCTAAACTCTCCTTTTATTGAAACAAAGGCTCCTCCAACCAATGAACCGACAGTCCAGACTATTTCATTTGCCGTAAGATGCCAGACACCGCCACCGAGGCTTCGCTCCACCAACAGCGGAGTCAGCACCGATGCCGGCGTAAACAGGAAAAAGGACACTCCAAAGCATATCAAAACCTGCCTTAGCAGCCTGTTGTTCATTACATAGAATACACCATCGCGCAGATCGTTGAAGACAGATGCGGCTTTCCCATGCCTTACAACCTTTTCTATCCTGATGAAACCAAGGGTAATTATTGCAAGCGAAGCGGTAATTACATCCAGCATAAAGGCCCAGAATATACCAACCGACCCCAGTACCACACCGCCTACCGCGGGCGAGAGCAGCATCAGCACAGAACTCAGGGTTTGATTTATACCCTGAACCTTAGTCAGCTTTTCCTGAGGCACGATCTGCGGATACAAAGCGTTTACGGCGGGCATCTGGATACCTGCTCCTATTGAACGGACAAGGGAAACCACCAAAAGCAGCTCCAACCTTTGATATCCGGCCCAAAAAGCAACCGCCAGGCCCAATGTGGCCAGAGCTATAAAGCCGTCTGCAAGCATAATGAGAAATTTGCGGTTATACCGGTCTGCCCAGACACCGGCCCATAGGGAAATAAGCACCTGTGGCAGCAGGGAGAAGACGGTAAACAGCATCATCCATGTACCCGATGAGGTTTGTAAAGTGATATGCCAGATAATAGAGAAAGCGACAACGGAAGAGCCAAACAAAGAAACGTTCTGGCTTATAAGAAATAAGGCTGCCTCCTTCTTCCATGAGTTATTATTATCTATTGGATTTGAATTCATAGTAATCGTCCTTTCTGTTTTCTGTTGATAAGAAGAACACAAAAAAGACGGCAGAATGCACCACCGTCTTTTCTAATACTAATCCTGTTATTTTACAATAAAGAGGTTAGCAGTAAAGATGTGCCTTCTCCGGGTTCTCATATATTAGTGTTTTAAAAAGGGCGTCCTTATCCCTGTACGAAAAATCAGTAACGGGAAAAATTCCGGCAACTGCCCTTTGAATCCCGGCATAGATATACATCTTCCCACCCCTCCTTCAGCTAATCTTAGTCCATGATACTATATTAGTTTAATAAGTTCAAGATCTCTTTTTTTGCTCCGACGCACTCCTGTGTACCAATTGGGTTACTGGCAGTACTGTCATCCTTTTATCCTTTTATCCGTTTATACAGAATACCCAGCGTATTGGGTCCGCAGTGGCTTGAACCAGTACATCCCTCACCCGTTTCAATAATCTCATCAAAACTGGTATCAACTTTGGGTATTGTCTCCTCCAGCCTGCGGCATATCTCGTCCGGTTCCAGGCCATCCCTTGCCATAAGCGCCGCGTCATATACCAAATGTGCGCTGCCGGTGGAAAAGAGGCACCAGCGTTATATTCATAGTCTTAAGAATTTCATCAGTAAGGTCGCAGGTGCTGTCCGCCGTTATTTTTATCATGCTTTTCACGCCTCTTTATCAGGTAATACTAATCTTTTCGCTCATATATATGAGCGTATATCCAAACCTATTACACTGCCTGTACCTCCCTTCTATCAGCATCCGTGTCAGGTTTGCCATAGATATTTTTTCATATCAGTCAGGCCCGTTGTCAGGTAAGATTCAAAAAAAGAAACTCCATTATATAACCATAATGAAGTTCAGTAATATCCCTCGCCGTTGTATGTTTCCCTGTCCCGGTATTCGGGGCCTATATAAGAATCAACCTGTCAGAACTTAACCTCACATGCCAGGGCTGCCTGACCTCCTTAACCTTTTCCCATATCTCTCTGGAAATCTCCCACTGCAGCTGGTATTCTCCACTGCTTATAGGCTTGCTCCCCACGGATAGGTATACCATCATCCCGAAGGGAGTTTCACTGGTAAAGCTGGCCCAGCATTTAACAACGTTTTCATCCTCAGCGTTTTCTGCCAATTCAATATAATGTGTATGGATTCCGACGTGTGTTATATCCCTTTTGCACCCTGCACTCAACTTCAACTTAACTCCCCAGTCAAGCGCTTCTATCGCATTGGAAGAAATTACTTTTACGGAGGAAAGGTTCTTGCATCCTGTAATCCGGGCTGTTTCTATCGTTGGCGGATTCATGAACACAGCTTCTTTATATCCCTTTGCTTCTGGTTTACCCGAGGATAGTACCACCAAATCCTTGCAGACCCTGTATGCTTCCTCCATGTTATGTGTCACATACAATGCAACACCACGATAGTCAGAAAGGGTATCGATCATCTTCTTCAGCATATTGTCCCTCAGGTGCTGGTCCAGTGCCGAAAGAGGCTCGTCCAGCAGCAGGGCTTCAGGCTCTATGACCAGGGCTCTAGCCAGCGCAACCCGCTGCTGCTGTCCGCCCGAAAGCTGGCTGGGATATCTTTTCTCAAGCCCCTCCATACGCATTATGGAGATCATCTCTGCAACCTTCTTCCTTTGCCGGGAAGTACTCAAGGTCCCCAATCCAAACCGGATGTTTTCTTCCACCGTCATGTTGGGAAAAAGGGCATAGTTCTGGAATAAAAATCCTACCCGCCGCTTCCGGCTGGGGAGGTTAATGCCCCTTGCAGAGTCGAACAAAACACGCCCGTTTAGCTCAATCATTCCGCTGTCCGGTGTCTCAATCCCGGCAATACAGCGCAACGTCATGCTCTTCCCGGAGCCTGAAGCCCCCAAAAGACCTACTGTATCTGTCCCGGTTTCAAAGTTAACGTCAAGACAGAACCCAGGAAATCTCTTCTTTATATCTATATGAAGTACCATATCATTTCCTCCCTGAAGACGTTAAACTCTTTCGCTGGTATTCCAGCCAATAATTCATCAAAACCATAGAAGCCAAAGATATCCCGGAAATAAACAGCACCAGGATTAGTGCCTTGTCCATCTCGCCACCTTCTGCCGCAAAAAAAATAGCTATTGGAATGGTCTGCGTCCTCCCCGGTATGCCGCCCGCTACCATGAGAGTTGCACCGAACTCTCCCATCGCCCTTGCAAAAGCTAGTACGGTCCCGGCAGCAATACCCGGACGGGCAAGGGGAACGGATACTCTCCAGAATACATTCCATTCGGAAACCCCGAGCGTTCTTGCGGCGTTTAATATATTCCCGT
This sequence comes from Clostridiales bacterium, assembly GCA_012523075.1. Classification (GTDB taxonomy): domain Bacteria; phylum Bacillota; class Clostridia; order Ch29; family Ch29; genus JAAYEV01. The sequence goes on from JAAYJF010000091.1 coordinate 5,757, forward strand.
CAATCTGCTCAAATGCAGCCCTTGCAGTTTTATACATTAATGGAAATGAAACAACCGTAGCAGCTATAACGGTGGCTTGCCAGGAAAAAATGACTGACACCCCCAGAGAGAGCAATATCCTTACTATGGGACCGCGTTTCCCAAATATAAGCAGCAGAAAAAAGCCCGCAACCGTTGGCGGAAGAACCATTGGTAAGGTCAGGAGCCCATCAATCAAACCCTTGAGCTTCCCCCTATTGTTGGCAACATACCATGCAGCTGCGATCCCTAGGAAGAAGGTCAGAAACGTGGCTGTACATGCTGTTTTTAATGATATCCATATAGGAGAAAAATCTATATTCAATCCAATCACTCCAGATAACCCCTATTG
>JAAYJF010000163.1 GCA_012523075.1 Clostridiales bacterium
GACATAAGATCCTTCGCTGCCGCTCAGGATGACAATTGCTGCCGCTCATGATGACAATTGCTGCCGCTCAGGATGACACACAAGGAGATGTAAAGTTTTTATTCGTTATATATAAATAAAAAATGTTGACATTGGGGACCATGTGTTATATAGTTAGTTACATAAGTAGTTAACCAACTTACAAAGGAGGTTGGCATCCTTGCAGCTTGATTTTAACGATGAAAGGCCTATATACCTTCAGTTGGCGGAGGTTATTGAGGACGCAATTCTAAGAGGGATATTCCAGGAAGAGACCCAGATAATATCTACCACCGAAATATCCGTCAAGTATAAGATAAACCCCGCTACCGCCGGAAAGGGTGTAAACATACTGGTGGACGAAGGCGTCCTCTACAAGAAAAGGGGCCTGGGGATGTTCGTCTCCTCCGGGGCTAAGGAAAGGATACTGAAAAAACGCAGGGATAGCTTTCGACTAAGGTTTATACTGCCTCTTATGGATGAGGCTTCGAAGCTTAGTATAACCAAGGAAGAGATAATAGCGATGATAGAAGGGAGCAAAGGTGAATGAAACCGATAGAAGTAAAAGGAATTACAAAATACTATAGGGAAAATAAAGCCCTTGACAACGTCACCTTCACGATGGAGCCGGGCAAAATATACGGGCTATTGGGTAGAAACGGAGCGGGAAAAACCACCCTTCTTAACCTGATAACCAACAGGATATTTCCAAGCAGCGGCGAGATAAGGATTGGCGGGGAAAGCGTACACGAAAACGACAGCGCCCTTGGCATTATTTACTACATGACTGAGAAAAACCTTTTTCCGGACAGTGAAAGGATAAAAAACATATTCAAGTGGACCCGTCAGTTTTACCCCGCCTTTGATATGGATTACGCCGGGGGCCTTTCGGACAAATTCGGGCTGGATATAAAGAAGAAGGTTAAAAGCCTGTCCACAGGCTATGCATCCATATTTAAGGCCATAACCGCCCTGGCATCAAACTCGGATATTTTGTTGTTTGATGAGCCCATTCTGGGGCTTGATGCAAATCACAGGGATATGTTCTACAAGGAGCTGCTGGCAAGTTACGCAGATAAACCCAGGACCATTATTATATCAACCCATCTCATAGAAGAGGTTGCCCCGGTGCTGGAGGAGGTCATTATTATTAAAGAGGGAAAGCTGGTTATAAAGCAGCCGGTGGAGAAGCTGCTGGCCCATGCCTATACGGTGTCCGGGGAGGCGTCAAAGGTGGATAAATACACTCAGGGTAAGAAACATACAGGAAGCGAGACCATAGGCAGCTTAAAGAGTGCTGTGGTACTGGAGGATATTGGATTGAAGGATAAGGCACTGGCAAAGGAACTGGGATTAAAGTTTTCCAAAACGGAACTGCAGAAGCTGTTTATCAGCCTGACCAATTAGCGGGGAGGGAGATTCATGAATACTACTTTGAAGGTAACAAAATACCAACTTTATGGTTTTTATAAGGCTGTGCTTGTTTTTTACGCAATAATTTTTGCGGTGTCGCTGGGAGCGACAGCCCTTAGTCTAAAGGCATCGGAAAGGGTAACCTTTGGAGGCCTTGGAACGGCAACTATAATATTCATTTCAATCGCAGGTATGGACTGCTTTAAAACGAGTTTTATGTTTATGACTGCCAATAACGTAACAAGAAGAAGATTCTATCACGGTACTCTAATCGCACTGGTGGCCCTGGCTGCCTTTATGGCACTGGTAGATACGGCATTA
>JAAYJF010000135.1 GCA_012523075.1 Clostridiales bacterium
GATCCGGCCATGGGCAGCGGGAATATACTTGTATATGCATTCGATTTGCTTTATGAAATATACCTTTCCCAAGGTTACAAAGAGGATGGGATACCCGCTCTAATAATTAAAAACAATCTATACGGACTGGACATTGACGAGCGAGCTGCGGGCCTTGCATGCTTTGCTCTTATGATGAAGGCAAGAAGCAAAGACAAGGGTTTTTTACGAAAAGGAATAAAGCCTAACCTTTATGTTTTGCAGGAAAGCGGTGGGCTGACCGCCGGTGACGTAATGCCGCTGGCAGGCACCGCGCATAGGGTAACGATACCGGAGGGATGCATAAAGGATATGGACAGGCTGCTGGCGGCTTTTCGTGATGCCCGGGGGCTGGGTTCCGTCATAAAGCTTCCGGATATGGACCTGGAGCGGCTGCAGCAGTGGTGGGAAGAACTGGACGGGCGGTATCGCCGGGGTACCGACGGGCCGGAGGCCCTACTGCCGCATTACGATAGGATATTAGGGCTTATAAAGCAGGCAAAGGCAATGCAAGGGAAATACAATGTGGTGGTTACAAATCCTCCCTATATGGGCATAAGGGGTATGAATCCTCGGCTTGCCGGCTACCTTAACACCCACTACAAGTATTCAAAATACGACCTTTTTACCGTTTTCATGGACCTTGCGCTAAAAATGACGGTGGACGGGGGATGCATGGCGCTCATAAACCAGCACTCCTGGATGTTCCTGTCAAGCTACAGGAGGTTCAGGGAAAATTTCTTAGGCCAGTGCTGCATCTGTAGCATGTTGCACCTGGGTTCCGGGGTTTTTGAGGGGAACGTGGGAACAATAGTACAGTCCACCGCCTTTGTGGCAAGACGGGTGCAGGTGGAGGGCTACCGCTCGGTATTCATAGATTTGCAACGCTGCAGCGGTTCCAGTGCAAAGGAGAGGTCCCTGCTTGCCATGGATTCGGGCTGCGGGGAAGCAAAGAAATTCACAGCAAGCATGTCTGAATTTGACGGTATCCCGGGCAAACCCATTGCCTACTGGGCCGAAAAAAGGATTATCCGTGCTTTTGTAGACAACAAAAAGCTGGGGGATATTGCAAAACCTAGGCAGGGCATGGCCACCTCCGACAACAAAAGGTTTGTAAGATACTGGTACGAGGTGCCCTACCAAAACATCGGCTTCGGGTGCGGTAGCACCGACGAGGCCCTCCAAAGCGGCCGCCGATGGTTTCCCTACAACAAGGGAGGCGCCTACCGGAAGTGGTACGGGAACAACTTGCTGGTGGTAGACTGGAAAGAAAACGGCAGCGAGGTAAAGGAACTGGCAGCTTCCCTGTACGGTAACTATTCCAGGACCATAAAGAACATTCGCTATTATTTCCGGGAGGGCATTACCTATACGTTTATCTCCACCAACCTGGGTGCAAGATATTCGCCTCCGGGGTTTATATTTGACGTTGCGGGCTCCTCAATCTTTGCCCCGGAAGAAGACCTTTACATACTGCTGGCTTTTTTATGCAGTAAGCTTTCAGTGGTGTTTCTTGAGATACTAAACCCTACCTTTAATATCCAGGTAGGTGATATTAAAGACTTGCCCATAGCAGATATAAAGGATGATAGCCTAAGGGAAAGAATAAAGCAGCTTTCCAAAGAAAACATAGAAATATCAAAAACCGACTGGGATTTCAAGGAGACCTCCTGGGACTTCAAAAAACATCCGCTGATTGAATACAAAGAAGGGGCCGGAAGAATTGAAGAGGCCTACGCAAACTGGTATCAGGTTGTGGAAGGCCTTATAAGACGTCTCAGGTCAAACGAAAAGGAACTAAACGATATATTTATAAAGCTTTACGGATTGCAGGGAAGCCTTAAGCCGGAGGTGGAGGAGAGGGATATAACCATAAATGTGCCGAGCCGTGAGGAAGCGGTAAAGTCCTTCATATCCTATGCGGTGGGGTGCATGTTCGGGCGTTTTTCCCCGGACGCTGAGGGTCTTATCCATGAGGGCGGCCCCTCCCATAGAGGTAATTATAAAGGCTTTGCAGTGAAGGAGGACAATATAATACCCGTAACGGATGCAGGATGTTTCAAAGACAGTATATTAAGTCTGTTTACCGGTTTTGTGGAGGCGGTCTTCGGCGCAAAAACCCTTGCCCAAAACCTTGAGTTCATTGCCCGCACCCTTGGTAAAAGACAGGATGAAACTGTGAAGGAGGCCATAGAGCGGTATTTTGAAAAGAGCTTTTATAAAGACCATTTGTCAATGTATAACCGAAGGCCTGTTTACTGGTTGTTTGATTCGGGCAGGGAAAAGGGCTTCCGGGTCCTTGTATATATGCATCGTTACAGTTCTTCAACTCTATCGGTGATGCGGGAGCATTACCTGGGAAGGGTTATAGAGTTTTATCGTAAGAAACTGGTTCAAAACGAAAAGCCCGTTTCTGAGGACAAGGGGTTGGCAGAGAAAAAGAGGGAACGGAAAAGGAGAGAAACCCTGGAGAAAAGACTGGAGGAATGCATTGTATATGACAGTGCCCTTCTTGAGGCCATTCGGAAGGGAATAACTATAAACCCCGATGAGGGCGTTGTAAATAACTACCTAAAATTTCAAGGCGTATTAGCATCAGAGCAGGAAAAGGGCAAACCTATGAGGGTGAATCTGTTGGCTCAAAAAGGGCTTCGGTAAGCCTGGGCGTAGCTACTTGGACTAGGCAAAAAGAAAGGGATGTAAAAATTCCCTTTACAATTAATAAAAATAATGGTATATTTTTAGGTAAGTATATAAAAGATGTGGCATTATATGCGTTATTTTTGTCAAATGCGATAAATTTTCTCTAATAGTCTTATCCTCGTCCTTTGAAAACCTCATAAGAGAATAGTCGGGATACTAAGAAATTCCGAGCCGATTTTACTTACTGAGGTCTTTACATTAAAAACAAACCTAATATTCAGTTCACAAACAGGGCCCGTCATTACATAATTATTCAACCCATTGGGTCCAAGACGCCGAACAACTCGATGAATGCAACAAGCTTTAACAGCGCTATCCGACAGGTGCACCGCTATATGCCATGAATCCCTTTAGTTGGAAATGTTCCAATTAAATGGATGAAGCTGCTTTGGCATTAACCCGTTGGTCTATAAATTCCTTAAGGATCAAACGGGATAAAATAAATAAATTAGGAGGTTGAATTAATGGCAAAAAGGCTTTGGATTTTAGCGTTTGTAGTTGTACTTATTGCTTCCGGGGTTTTTGGCTGTGGGCAGCCCGCCGCACCATCGCAGGGCGAAGATGAAGAGGCTGGAGGAGCCGAAGCACCCCAGTTTGACGGGGAAATACTTGTAGGCATTATGGTACCTGTAACCGGCTCGGAAGCTACATATGGCCAGGATATGGAGAATGCGATGAAAATCGCAGCAGATGAGATAAATGCAGCAGGCGGTATACTAGGCAAGGAACTTAAATTCACTCTGGGTGATGACGGATGCGACCCACAGATGTGTACCGCAGCAGCCAGCAAGCTTGTATCCTCAGAAGTTGTGGCTGTACTCGGAGGCTATTGCTCCGGGGCAACCATACCTGCATTGAAGATTTATGGGGATGCTAAGGTACCCTTTATCATTACAGCAGCAAACTCAACCGAGTTAATAAAAGAGAACCCGGGCTGGGCGTTCATGATAAACAGCCCCGGCTATCACCAGGCGGATGCAGCGGCAGATTGTTTTGAAAAACTGGGCGTTTCCAAGCTGGCCTTCGTACACCAGGGAGACGGCTTCTCGGAAAACCTGGCGGAACTTACAAGGGATGAATGGCTAAGCCGAGGCCACGAAGTTGTAGCCTATGACGTTGTTAACAAGGGTGAACAGGACTTCTCATCGCTGGTTACCAAGATAAGGTCTTCGGGAGCAGAAGGGGTCTACTGGACAGCCTATCACGCCGATGGTGCCATGTTAATAATGCAGCTTCGCCAGGGGGGCTATACCGGTGAAATAACCGTTGCCGACGGCTCCAGTTCGGTACAGCTTCTGGAGATTGCCGGAGCAGCCGGCGAAGGCGTGTACTGCACGTCGCCTCCGGTTGTTGACTACCTGCCGGCGGCACAAAAGTTTATTTCCACCTATAATGCGAAATACAATCAGGAGCCCGGTCCCTATGCAGGGCTTGCCTATGACGGTACCCACCTTCTGGCAGATGCCATAGAAAGGGCGGGGAGCACCGACCCGGATGCAATTCGCGATGCATTGGCAGCAACCGATAAATTCGAAACCCTTTGTGCAACAGTCACCTTTACACCGGAAAACGTACTTGAGGAGAGTAACTTCATGATTCTTAAAGGTGAAGGAGGCAAATGGGTCCTAGTAGAATAAACCTGTTGGCGCAGGACGGGGGCATTTTGCCCCCGGCCTTGCGTATACCTCCAATATACGAAAGGGTGAGCTTATGTCTTTACAAGAGATTGTCATTCAACAGCTATTCAATGGCTTGCTTTTGGGGTCCTTTTACGGGCTGGTCGCTCTGGGCTATTCCATGGTTTATGGCATCATCAGACTGCTGAACTTCGCCCATGCAGATATATACATGGTGGGAGGTTTTTGCAGTTTATCTTTGTTGACCTTTTTTGGAGGAACCTTTCTTGGCAAAGGTTGGCTTGGAATAATTGTATCCATGCTTATTACCATGATAGTAGTTGGCCTGCTGGGAGTGATAATAGAAAGAGTTGCTTATAAGCCACTGCGGGAAGCCCCACGGCTTTCACTCCTTATAACCGCATTGGGTGTTTCGATGGTTTTGTACAATTCGGTAATGGTTATTACTGCCGGTGAATACCGGGCTTATGGAACCGGACTGGGATATGACGGGTTTTCGATAGGCAGCGTTTTTATTACCCATACCCAGGCTATTCTGATACTGGCAGCGGTGGCCCTCATGCTGGTGCTTCATCTGTTTATAACAAGGACCATGTATGGCAAAGCGATGAGGGCAATATCCATGGACCGTGATTGTTGTCGCTTAATGGGCGTTAACGTCAACAAAATAATAGCCCTTACTTTTTTTGTTGGCTCTGCATTGGCTGCCTCTGCAGGAATGATGGCGGGGGTCTATTATGGAAGCCTGCATTTTTATATGGGCTTTACTATAGGAATTAAAGCCTTTACTGCTGCAGTCATAGGCGGGATAGGAATAATTCCCGGTGCTATGCTGGGCGGACTGCTGCTGGGCCTTCTGGAATCCTTCGGAACACAGATCCCTTTAATTGGATCGGCGTGGAAGGATGTATTTTCCTTTACGATATTAATATTTATTCTGATATTCAAGCCAACGGGGCTTTTGGGTAAAAAAGAAAGCGAGAGGATGTAGAGCCTATGAAGGAAAAACAGACATGCTTGCAGAGCGCATCTGCTCAGACGGCTACAAAACGTAAAAACCCTTTGGCACAGCTTATTGACAGGCTGTATGTGTTGTTTGATGATAAAAAGGTGCGTTACGGTGTTTTGGCGGTTGCAGTTGTGGTGCTTATTTACCTGCCTATGAAAAGTAGCATGTATATTACGGAGGTTATGACAACTTTCTGGTTTCATGTAGTTGTATGCCTTGGGCTAAACATAATAGTAGGATTTGCCGGGCTTCTTAGTCTTGGCTATGCGGCTTTCTTCGCTGTTGGGGCCTATACCACCGGCATTATGATTTTGCACTATGGCATAAGCTTTTGGCTTACACTTCCCGTAAGCGTTTTAATGGCAATAATCGCCGGTCTGGCAATAGGCGGTCCTACCCTTAAACTACGAAGCGATTATCTTGCAATAGTGACGCTGGGTTTCGGCGAGATAATCAGACTGGCAGCCAGGAACTTGGAAATTACCGGCCGGGCCACCGGGCTGGTCGGGATAGACAGGCCCACTTTTTTTGGCATTGCCATGGTAAGGATAAATCATTTCTATTACGCTTTTTTGGTATTGGCTATTATGGCGATTTTTATATCGTATAGGCTGCAGGATTCGAGACTGGGAAGGGCGTGGAAATGTATAAGAGAGGATGAGGACGCTGCCGAAGCGATGGGTATTAACGTGGTTGCGGTCCGACTTCTTGCATTTATTATCGGGTCGGTATTCGGAGCGCTGGCGGGGTCCTTTATGGCAATAAAAATGACAGCCATTTCACCCGAGTCCTTCTTGTTTACCCAGTCGGTTATGATACTGCTGGCGGTTGTGCTCGGGGGAATGGGAAAGATTCCGGGCGTAATACTCGGCGCATTTGCGGTGGTTATCTTCCCCGAGGTTTTTAGGGGTATCGGGCAGTATAGGATGTTAATATTTGGTGTGGTATTATTGGTCTTGATGATTTATCGTCCCCAGGGACTGTGGCCTGAACGCCATACCTAAAACTTACCGCAGGGAAAAATTTATATCGGACGGGGTGAATAATGGTGATTCTAGAGATTAAAGACTTAACATTAAGGTTTGGAGGACTTACAGCGGTCAATAAGGTAAGTTTCGGTATAGAAGAGGGTTCCATAGAGAGCCTCATAGGACCCAACGGTGCGGGGAAAACGTCGCTTTTCAACTGCCTGACCGGTTTTTATAGGGCCCAGGAGGGGGATATACTGTTTGAGGGGAAGAGTGTAATGAAAATGAAACCTCATAAAATAACCACCCTGGGCATGGCCAGGACGTTTCAGAACCTCCGGCTGTTTAAAAACCTGACGGTTATGGAAAACGTTATGTCCGGGATGCACTGCCGTGCATCTGCCGGTGTGGCCGGTGCAATTCTTAGACCCCCCACCCAGAGGGCGGAGGAAAAAAGGATTAGGGACGTGGCACTGGAATGCATGGACTTTGTCGGAATCCTGGACAAAAAGCATAGGCTGGCAAAAAATTTGCCCTACGGGGACCAAAGAAGGGTGGAGTGGGCAAGGGCACTGGCTACGCAGCCAAAGCTGCTGCTGCTGGACGAGCCTGCTGCCGGGCTCAACTACGACGAAAAGATGCAGCTTGTAGAGCTTATAAGGCGCATCCGGGACGAAAGAAAGATAACTGTATTCCTGATAGAGCATGATATGGGACTTGTAATGAAGGTTTCGGAAAAAATATTCGTAATAGATTATGGTACCAAGATTGCGGAGGGTACCGCCCAGGAAGTACAAAATAACCCCAGGGTAATTGAAGCATATTTGGGGAAAGAGGAGGAAACTGCCGTATGAGTGAAGTAGTCCTTACCCTGAAAAATCTTGAAACCCGGTACGGGCAGATTTACGCGCTAAAAGGTATCAGCCTGGATGTCCGAGAAGGGGAGATAGTAACGCTTCTTGGTTCAAACGGAGCTGGGAAAAGCACCACCTTAAAAACAATATCAAGCCTGGTGCCGGCCTGCGGAGGTAAGGTGGAGTTTTTGGGCAAAGACATCACCAACGCTCCGCCCCATACTATAGTGGAGATGGGTGTTATTCATGTACCTGAAGGACGTCGGATTTTCAAGGAGCTTAATGTTACCGAAAACCTGGAGCTTGGTTCCTTTACATTAAAGGACGATGCCGAAAGAAAGCGAAGGATTGATAATGTATTTGAACTGTTCCCCGTTCTTGCGGAGCGGAGCAAACAATCGGGAGGACTGCTTTCCGGCGGCGAGCAGCAGATGCTTGCAATTGGGCGTGCTCTTATGACCGAGCCGAAGGTGCTGCTTCTTGATGAGCCTTCTATGGGTCTTGCTCCGATAATAGTCCAGGGTATAATGGATATTATCAAAACGATAAACGAGAGGGGAACCACAGTACTACTTGTGGAGCAGAATGCAAAGGTAGCACTCAAACTGGCCGACAGGGGGTACGTGCTGGAAACGGGCGAGATAGTGATGGAAGGAGATGCGGATAAGCTTAGTAAAGATGACAGCATTGTAAAGGCTTATCTGGGGCATTAATACAACCATAGGGGTGTCGGAGAAAAATTCTACCGGCACCTTTTTAATTTTTCATGGGGTTCCATTTACAATTGTTGTTAATACATATAAGCTGTATAATTAAGTTAGTAGATACCGGGTAGAAACAATGGGTGGGAGGATGTACTTATGGAATTTTTGAAGGGTCTCATGAAAGGGAGCAAAGGTAAAAGGACGGCGGCGGTGTTAATCGCCCTATGTCTAATTTCGGGGGCGGTATACCTGGCCGGGTTTGGGGGCAGGAGCACTTTTGCGCCGGACAGGGTTTTAGCGTCGGTACTTACCCTTACCGCAACCGCCGAAGACAGCCTAGGTATATCGCTGGACACCCAGTTTATCTTAAAAAGCGATGTACAGTTGCAAAGCTCGGATGTAAGGCATTTACTTGAAACCGAGCCGGAGATACATTTCTTGGTGGAAGAACAAGGCGGTGACGGGAAGGCGTTTATTATAACTCCAACCGAAGTGCTGGACGCCAACAAAGTCTACCGGTTCCGGCTGGGGGAGGGTACATGGTCCTTCCAAACCAAAAATGAGTTTACCGTGCTGGGTAGCCTTCCCCGGGACAAGGGCTGGGCCGTGCCGGTAAATACCGGTATAGAGATAGTCTTTAGCCATGAAAATTACCAGGACATAGAAGAATATTTTGAAATAACCCCGAGGGTGGAGGGTTTTTTTGAAAGGCATAAGAGGACGGCGGTTTTTGTGCCCAAAGGGCTGCAGCCGGGCACCATATATACCGTAAGGGTTAAAAAGGGGTTGGGGGTTTTGGGAAGCAGCGAGACCCTTAAAGAGGACTTTGTCTTTCAGTTCGAGACCCAGTCGACGGAAGCCGCCGAAGGCAAAGGACCGACAATGGAGGTCTATTTTTCCAAAAAAATGTACGAGTATCCAGTAGGGGAGCGGCCTCTGTTTGACTTTGGATACTACCGACACAATGGACGAGACAAAGCCCCGATAATTACGGTTGACCTGTATAAATATAAGGACGTCGACGGGTTTATTGACGCCCTTAAAGAGTATCACCGGATTCCCAACTGGGCGTATTGTTCCCAAAAGGCCCACCGGGCGGAGGTGTCCGGCCTGGAAAGGGTGGCTTCCTTCCAGCCCCCCATGCAGCAGTCCCAATACAACCATTACATAATATTCCCGGAGGGCTTGGCGGAGGGGCACTACCTGGCGGACATTGTCTGTACAGACAATGCATCCGGCGATAGGGCAGTAAACCAGGTGTGGCTGCAGGTAACCGATATTACCGGTTATGTATCGGCATCCTCCGACAAAACCCTTGTATGGGTTAACGATATAGACGGCGGGCCTGTAAAGGACGCCCGGGTGGAGATTGCAGGAGCCGGGGAGGCAGGGAGGACCGGTAGCGACGGAGTGCTTACCTTTGACACGCCGGAGGACATGAAAGCAGGTTCGGATATGGAAGCCTCCCATATGTATATTAAGCTGTCGGCCGGGAGCAAAAGCCCCTGTGTCATACCGGTTATAAGGGTGTGGTACGACTATTACTATGGAGATACAAGGCACCAGGATTACTGGAGTTCCATACATTTTGACAGGCAACTGTACCAGCCCGCCGATACGGTTAGCTTTTGGGGCATAATTAGGCCAATGGATGGAAGAATGCCGGAGGGAAGGCTGGAGGCGGTGCTGCAAAGGAACGATTATTATTACGGCTACGGGGGCGGTGCCCAGGAAATAACCACGCTGGACCTTAAAAGCGAAAAGGACGGGACCTTTGCCGGAGAACTAAAGCTTCCCGGCTTGTCGCCGGGTCATTATCATATTGCGTTCAGGCTGGGCGACCAGTATATAACCGGCAAATGGTTTGAGGTTGCCAGCTATACAAAGCCGGCCTACAGGATAGAAATAAGTAAGGATAAAAGGGCGGTTTTCTCCGGGAAGGACAAAATTACCTTTGATATAAAGGCTTCGTTTTTCGAGGGCACCCCGGTAAGTTCTATGCAGCTTTCCTGCAGCGGAGGCTCCGATACCGGGACGGTGACCACCGACGAGGAAGGCAGGGCATCGGTGACCCTCTTGCCCAAGTACAGGGACGTACACTGGGCATCAGGCCTTGAGTACTTCAGCGTGTACAACTTGCTGCCGGAGGCGGGGGAAATATACGGTATTACAAATTACATGGTGTTTCATAACGACATGGACCTCCAGTGCTCTGTCCGGGCGACCGAAAGCGGGGCGGAAGTTTCAGCCAAGGTAAACTGGATAACCCTGGACCGGATAAATGACGGTGGTAGCCGGATGGAAGACCCCTATTACGATACTTCCCTTTATATAGGAGACCCGGTGCCGGGGCAAGCCATTTCTGGAAGGGTTTACGAGAACCGGTGGCGCAGGGAGGAGCGGGGCAAGTACTACGACTTCATAAATAAGGAGGTAAGAACCAGCTATTTCTATTACCCCGAGTACATACCGGTAACCGACTTTACCATAACAACCGATGCAGGGGGTAAGGGAAGCTTTGTATTCCCCTATGAGGATGACAAGGCCTATCGTGTAGACCTGGAAACAACCGACGGTATGGGTAGAAGGGTAAAAAGGGAGCAGTATTTCTACGGCAGTAGCTTTGTTGACTACCAGTGGCAGTACTGGGACTACTATCACCTGGAGGAGCAGAAGGAGGAATATAGGTTTTACCGCACCGGGGAAGAGTATTGCCTTAGCTTCAAGAATAACAACGAGATGCTGCCGGAGGGAGAGGGCAGTCATTACCTGTACCAGGTGAATCAAAAAGGCCTGAAAGGTTACAGGGTAGATACAGCCCCCTGTTACAGGGCAGCCTTCCGGGAGGAGGACATACCCAGCCTTCACGTGACGGGGGTGTACTTTAACGGGCGTACTTACCATAAAACCAGTCCATGGGTAGTTCAATACGACAGAAAGGAAAGGGAACTCAAAATAACGGTAACTGCCGACCGGGAAATTTACCGGCCGGGGGAGGAGGCAACCCTGGATATATTTGTTAAGGACGCTTTAAGAAAACCGAGGGAAGCAACGGTTAATATAAGCCTTGTGGACGAGGCAATGTACCAGTTGATGGGGGAAGACGAAGGGGTGCTGGAAGGCCTTTATTCGAGGGTGCTGGATTCGGGGATAATATCCGACGGTTATTCCCACCTCTGCCCCGATATGATTGGAGGCCCCGGTGCCGAGGGCGGCGAAGGGGGAGGCGAGAGGAAGGACTTCAGGGATACCGCCTATTTTGGCATCGTAAAAACCGACCGCCAGGGAAGGGGAAGTATTACCATAAAGCTGCCCGACAACCTCACCTCGTGGAGGGCGACGTACAATGCGGTAACCGGGGACCTAAGGGCAGGCAGCGGCAGTATATCCCTTGTTGTAAAACTTCCCTTTTTTGCGGATATGATTATAAACGACAGCTACCTGGAGGGCGATAGGCCCCACATTGCGCTCCGGTCCTACGGGGATGCGATCTCTTCCGGTGACAGCGTTGAATACAAAATCAGTGCACCCACTATTTTTAAGGGTGAAAGGTTGCTGGAGGCGGACGCCTTTGAAGCGGTGTGGCTTGAGATGCCGCCCCTTTCACCCGGTGCCCACCTGGTGACGGTAAAGGCTCGCTGCGGGGAGGGCCTTACCGATACGCTGACCCGGGAGATTATGGTTTATGACAGCTATCTTAATAGAGGAGTAACTGAGTATTATACCCTAAGCAAGGGTATGAAAATAAAAGGGAGCGGGGAAGGGCTCACAAAGCTTGTTTTTACCGACCGAAGCAGGGGAATGTATATAGGACCTTTGTACCAGCTTTACTATAATTATGGTAAGAGGGTAGACCAAAGGCTTGCCAAACAGGTGGCATACAGCCTTCTGGAAGGGTATTTTGATACCGACCTGCCGGTGCCCGACGAGTTTGATGTGCATTCATACCAGGCACCGGACGGAGGCATTTCGCTCTTGCCCTACAGCGAGAGCGAGGCGGCCTTAAGCGCAAAAGTTGCCGCGCTGGGGGTGGAGGGCTTTGACAGGGGGTGCCTGGAACATTATTTTTACAAGCTTTTGTTCGAGACCGGTAAAACCGAGGAGGAGGTAAGCTGCGCGCTGTGGGGCCTTGCGGCCTTGGACCAGCCGGTGCTTAACCAGGTAAAAACCATGCTGGAGGAAGGGAACCCGGGCGTTAAAACAAAGCTTCAACTGGGCCTTGCCCTGGGGGAGCTAGGCAGCGGGAACCATGCCGCCGGGGTGCTGGATAAAGTCCTAAAAGAATGGGGCAAAACACGGGACCCCTATGTGTTGGTGGATTCAGGTGCCGAAAGGGACGATGTGATGGAGCTTACCTCGCTGGCGGCACTGCTGGCGGCGAGGGTAAATCACCCCGCAGCGGAGGCTATGTTTATGTATATAACCGACAACAGTACCAAGGATATACTGGTGCTGCTTGAGCAGGCGATGTACCTCTCCGAAATGCTGGCTAAGGGCCAGGACAGCCCGGCGGAGTTTTCCTATAGGCTGGACGGCAAAAGGACAGACATAAGCCTTGAAAAAGAGGCCTCTTACAGCCTTTTGCTTACGCCTGAAAGGCTGGCGGAGATGGAAATACTTGAGGTAAAGGGCGAAGCTGCGCTGTGCAGCATTTATGAAGCCGCCTTTTTACCGGAGGATACCCCGGAAATTGAAGGCCTGGCTATAAGAAGGCAGTATCTTGTAAACGACAGACCGGTTAAGGAGTTTAACCAAAGCGATATAGTCAAGGTGGTTATTGATTATAGTTTCGGCGATAAGTCCTTGGAAGGGAGCTACCGGGTATCGGATTTTCTTCCCTCGGGCCTTAAAATAATTGCGGCTCCCTATACAAGGGGTCTTGAATACTCGAACATACGCTACCCCTATGAGGTGAACGGCCAAAAAGTGAGTTTCTACCTGTATAACAGTGCCAATAATTCATCGGTGAATGAACCGGTTGTATATTATGCAAGGGTGGTATCAAAGGGAAGCTTCAGGGCCCAGGCTGCCTTTTTGCAGAATATGAAGGCTGATGGCGAGATAAAGATGACAAATGAGGAGACAGTAACGATAAGATGAAAAAACCAAGCACCCGACCGGTGAATGTACTGGTGTTTTTCCTATTGATATTGTATACCTTTACCGGGTGTGCAGGCTGGGCAGAAAACGCGGAGGGACAGGCCGCTAAGAGCTATGCACATCCATGCAGCTTTTATAATGAAAGGGACTTTTTCGAGAGCCTGTCCCGGGCAGGGGCCAAGCCGTCGCAGATGCTTATTAGGGGCGGGGTCATACCCCACCACCTGGTGGCCGGTTACATGATAGCGGATTTCTTCAGCATGCTGTCCGGCCAGGAGGTGGATAGGGTAATACTTATCGGGCCCAACCATCACCTTAAGGGGCCGAGGGTGATAAGCTCTAGGCATGGCTGGCGGACCGCCTTCGGGATACTTGAAACAGAAACTGAGTTGGTAGAAAGGCTGGCAGGCTCGGGCATTGCAGGCTTCGATGAGGAGGCCATTGCCGGGGAGCATTCCATAGCCGCAATTGTCCCATATATAAAATACTATTTGCCGGATTCAGCCATTGTGCCGTTAATACTGCATCCCGACCTTACCGGGGGAGAGACCGAAAACCTGGCGGACCTTTTGCTGCAGCACACCGGAGACAGGGACGTATTTGTGGCGTCGGTTGACTTTTCCCACTATCTAAAGGGCCGGGATGCGGCTAAAAGGGATGAGGTAACCCTGGATGCCATTAAGGGGAAGGATTATTCCCGGCTTCTAATGATGGGAGATGAATACCTGGATTCTCCGTCAAGCATTGTTACGCTGTTAAAGGTGATGGAAAAGTCGGGTAGCGGCAGCATGGAAGTGATTCATAATTCCAATTCCGCGCTGCTGCTGGGCAGGGATATTGAAGAGACCACAAGCTATTTTACGCTTATATATTACCAGAACTGTAGAGGAGGCTTGTCATGACAAAGGACCAAAGGGTGTACAGGTTGCTTGAAGAGCTGGGAATAGAGTATAGGGAGACACAACACCCGCCGGTGTACACGGTGGAGGAGGTAGAAAGGTACTGGAGGGATATTCCCGGTGCCCACTGCAAAAATTTGTTTTTGCGTGACCCAAAGGGAAAGAAGCATTACCTGGTTGTTATGCTACACAATAAAAAGGTTAATATGGCGAACCTTGCAGGACAGATTGGCGACGGCAGGCTGGGCTTTGCATCCGAGAAAAGGCTGGAAAAATACCTGGGTCTTGAAACCGGGGCGGTATCACCCTTCGGGCTGATAAACGACACCGATAGGCGTGTACGTGTGGTGTTGGATTCAGAGCTGAAGGGTGCCGACAAGGTGAGCTTCCATCCCAACGTGAATACTGTCACTGTTACCATTTCCTTTGGGGACTTTGAGCGGTTTCTAGCCCACTGCGGGAACCCTGTGTCCTACCTAACCATATGAACTAAAAGGGTTTCCCTAAAAAATTAAGGATTAGTTGGGGGTGCTTTATGATAACGGGAACGATTTTCGACATTCAGAGATATTCTATCCACGACGGTCCGGGTATTCGCACCACCGTTTTCCTGAAAGGATGCCCCTTAAGCTGCTGGTGGTGCCACAACCCAGAAAGCCAGAGGTATGGTCCCCAACTGGTTTTGTGGAAAGAAAGGTGTATCGGATGCGGCGACTGCGTTAAGGCCTGTCCCGAGGGCGCAGTTTCCTTACAGGGAGGCCCTCCGGAAATAATGAAGGATAAATGCCGCTGTTGCGGGGTCTGCTCAAAGGCCTGTCCCGCCGCTGCCCTTGAAATTATTGGTAAGACAGTGACAACCGAATACGTAATACAGGAAATCGAAAAGGACCTGATTTTTTACGATCAGTCGGGCGGAGGAGTGACATTTTCGGGCGGGGAGCCGCTCATGCAGCCGGAGTTTTTGAAAAGCCTTCTTGTAGGATGCAGGGCAAAGGATATTCACACCGCCGTTGACACCTCGGGCTATGCAAACTGGGAAGTGCTATCGATGATTTCAGGTTTTACAGACCTGTTCCTTTACGACATCAAGCATATGGACGATGCGGTACACACAAAAACCGTGGGCGTATCCAACAGGGTCATCCTGGAAAACTTAAGGAAACTGGCCAGCATTCATAATAATATAAATATAAGGGTTCCGCTGGTGCCGGGGATAAACGATGATGAAATTAACATCCAGCAAACGGCGCAGTTTGTTTCCTCCATCAAAATCAGCAAAGTGAATATACTACCCTATCACAGAACCGGTATGGACAAATACGGAAGGCTGGGAAGGGAATACAGGGTTGCGCATATACGTGAACCCTCGAAGGGACTGGTGGAAAGCGTTGCAAAGGTATTTGAAGGATACGGACTGAGTGTAAAGATTGGAGGTTGAAAGCATGAACGAAAGGGTAAAAAAGCTAAGGAAGCAGAGCATTGAAACGGTGCCGAGCATTTCAATCGAACGGGCGGTTCTTGTAACCGAGGCCTATAAGGAGTACTCCGGAAAGGTATCGGTGCCAATGCTGAGGGCCCTTACCTTCAAGCATCTGATGGAGAACAAGACGGTATGCATTAACCCCGGTGAGCTCATAGTGGGAGAGAGGGGACCCGGTCCCCAGGCAACGCCCACTTACCCGGAGCTATGCTGCCATACAATCGAGGACTTGGAAATAATAGACGGACGGGACAAGATTTTTTTCAAGGTGAGCGATGAGGTAAAGGATATTCAAAGGGACAAGATAACCCCCTACTGGAAGGGCCGCTCCATTAGGGATAAGATATTTACACAGATGTCGGACCAGTGGCTGGACTGCTATAACGCCGGGATTTTTACTGAGTTTATGGAACAGAGGGCGCCTGGGCATACCGTTGCCGACGGAAAGATATATAAGAAGGGTTTCCTGGATTTTAAGGCGGATATTGAAGAAAGCCTTCAGAGCATCGACTATCTGAACGACCAGGAAGCCTACGAGAAACAGGAGCAGCTAATGGCGATGAGGGTCTGTGCCGATGCCATAATAACCTACGCCAAAAGGCATGCGGAAAAAGCTGCACAATTGGCGGCCATTGAAAAGGACCCGCTAAGAAAAAGAGAACTGGAAAGGATAGCGAAAGTATGCTCCCATGTACCAGCTAACGCTCCCAGGAATTTCTGGGAGGCACTGCAGGCGTACTGGTTTGTGCATATAGGAGTAATCACCGAACTGAATACCTGGGATTCCTTTAACCCCGGCAAACTGGACCAACACCTGTATCCATTCTACAAAAAGGAATTAGAGGAGGGCACACTTACCCGGGAGGGGGCAATGGAACTACTGGAGTGCTTCTGGGTAAAATTCAATAACCAACCCGCCCCGCCCAAGGTGGGGGTTACGCTGGCCGAAAGCGGAACCTATACCGACTTTGCAAATATAAATATCGGTGGAATAAAACCCGACGGTTCGGACGGGGTAAACGAAGTATCCTATTTGCTGCTTGAAGTGATTGGCGATATGAAGATATTGCAGCCCAGCACCAACGTTCAGGTAAGCCAGAAAAACCCCGACAGGTTTGTTAAAAAGGCATGTGAAGTGATTAGGATGGGTATGGGTTTCCCCTCGGTGTTCAATACCGATGCGGTGGTAAAAGAGCTTATACGCCAGGGCAAGACGATTGAGGATGCAAGATGCGGCGGCACCAGCGGCTGTGTCGAGACCGGTGCCTTTGGCAAGGAGGCCTATATACTCACCGGGTACTTCAATATACCTAAAGTGCTGGAAATTACCCTAAATAACGGAGTAGACCCCAGGACCGGCAAGAGGATTGGGATAGAAACCGGCGACCCGGAAGGCTTTGAGACCTTTGACCAGCTGTTCGAGGCCTTTGAAAGGCAGATGCGTCATTTTCTGGACATAAAGATGCGGGGCAACAATATAATAGAGAAGCTGTACGCCACTCAAATGCCTGCACCCTTCCTTTCCATTATTGTGGACGACTGCATAAAGAAGGGGAAGGACTATAACGCAGGGGGCGCCAGGTATAACAGCAACTATATACAGGGAGTGGGAATAGGCACCATAACCGACTGCCTGTCGGCGATAAGATACCATGTATTTGATAACAAGACAATGACCATGGCGGACCTTCTGGGAGCCCTTGCAAACAATTTCGAGGGCCAAGAAAGAGTCAGGCAACTGCTCATTAACAAAACGCCCAGGTACGGGAACGACGACGATTACGCCGACAGTATTATGGTATCGGTTTTCCAGACCTTTTTTGATATGATAGACGGCAGGAAGAACATAAAGGGCGGTAATTACCGGATAAACATGCTCCCCACTACCTGCCACATATATTTCGGCTCGGTGATAGGGGCCACACCCGACGGGCGTAGGGCGGCACAGCCACTGTCCGAGGGCATATCGCCGGTGCAGGGAGCGGACAAAAACGGGCCCACGGCGGTAATAAAATCAGCATCAAAGATGGACCACATAAAGACCGGCGGTACGCTGCTCAACCAAAAGTTTACACCCCAGGTACTTGAAGGGGAGGAGGGCCTGGAGAAGCTTACTCACCTTATCAGGTCCTACTTCAGACTGGAAGGGCATCATATACAGTTTAACGTGGTTAGCGCCGATACGCTGCGGGATGCCCAAAAGAACCCCGGGGAATACAGCGGGCTTATTGTAAGGGTGGCGGGGTACAGTGACTATTTCAACAATTTGAGCAAGGAACTGCAGGATGAGATAATAATAAGGACTGAGCATTGTTCGTTTTGACAAATTACAGATTACAGTTGGTAGTTCGTAATTGGTAGCTTGTAGGAGACAGGGTAGTGCTTGCGGGTGACATATATAACATGAAAACCCTACACAGTTGTCATGCTGAGAGGCTTCCCTGTCATCCTGAGCGAAGCGAAGGATCTTGCGTAAGGTAAAATAAAGGTCCTTAGACATTCTCTTTATCCGCCTAAAGTTATATCCTGCTTGTCGTACCACTGAAGGGCCGAGTAGAGGTGCTCCGGTTTAAACTCCGGCCAGTAGTCGTCAATAACATAGAAATCCGAATATATGGACTGCACCGGTAAAAACCCGCTAAGTCTCCTTCTACTGCCCCAGCGAATAATCAGGTCAACGCGGGATATGTCACTGGATTTTAGGTGTTTTTTCAGTTCTATGGGTTTTTTGTTTCCCATAAGGCTGCTTAAGTCCCATTCCCAGCCGTAATTGACAAGAAAATTGACCCTTATGCCGCCCCTGCCAAAGGTGGTTCTACGTGTAAACTTAAGCAGTTCCTCCGGGAACATGGGTGAATCGGTGTTGCCTACCACAAGCAATTCCGCATCCTGCATGGCCAGTAGCTGTACCGCCATTACACAGGCCTTGGTGAAGGCGCGGGTCTGTATCGACGGCCTCTTTGTATTGTCCATGGTAAACCCATAATAGGTAAGCTCCCGGACACCGAGGTCCTTGCACAGGGTAAACAGCTCAAGCCCTGGGTCCAGGCCCTTTGCGTATCCCATCTCCTTAGGCAGGCCCCTTTCCAACGCCCATCTTCTGTTGCCGTCGGGTATAATTCCAATATGCCCGGGAATCCTCATTTTTTGCACCTCCGGTAAAACATATCAGTATTATTTCCCCAAATAGAAAAAATATCCGGCTGACAGGTGCCGCCAATACTCCAATCTTCACGGAGAGGGGTTTCGGTGGCACCGGGTTTCCCGGATAGGGTATTAATCCCGGAGAATATTTGATTTACTCTCCCCTTGGAGGTCTCTGCCCATGGTACTGGTAATAGTCCACTCTAATTCTGCCGTTATACAGTTTCCTTTTACGATGGGCCTTCCTCCCGTAGAGGGTTTCGAAGTTCTCCTCCGAGGTAAGCACGTATACCGACCAGGTATTATTATAGGTCAGTTTTTTGCCCATATCACGGTACAGGTTATGTACCTGTTTCAGGCTACCCAGCCTTTCACCGTAAGGGGGATTGGTGATAATTATTCCATGGTCTTCGGCTGTTTCAAACTGCGAAAAGGGCATTGTGCAAAACTCAATACAGTCGTCCACACCACAGTTAACGGCGTTCTTCCTGGCGGTTTCTATAGCTTTTGCATCAATATCCGAACCCCTTATTCGTATCCGGGTATCCTGGTCTATTGACTTAAGAGCCTCAACCCTGGCCTGTTTCCACAGGCCCTTGCCCACCCTCGGCCAATCCTCGGATGCGAAGCTCCGACCCAAGCCTGGGGCTATGTTTCGTCCAATCATTGCCGCTTCTATGGGTATAGTTCCCGAGCCGCAGAAAGGGTCTAAAAGCAGCCGGTCTTTGTTCCAGAAGCTCAGCTCTACTAGCGCTGCTGCCAGTGTTTCCTTTAAGGGTGCCTCCACCGATTGGGCCCGGTAGCCTCTCTTGTGTAGGCCGGTGCCGCTGGTGTCTATTGTGAGGGTTGCAATATCTTTTAATAGCGAAACCTGGATGGTAAACTCCGGCCCCGTCTCACTGAACCAGTCCTTTTTGTATTTTTGTTTCATCCTTTCCACCACGGCTTTTTTGACTATTGCCTGGCAATCGGGGACACTAAAGAGCTTAGATTTTACCGATTTTCCCGTCACCGTGAATTTGCCGTCCTCTGTAATCCAGTCGTCCCAAGGCAGGGCCTTTGTCCCTTCAAAGAGCTCCTCGAAACTTAGCGCCTTAAACTCGCCCATTTTGAGCAATACCCTGTCGGCGGACCTAAGCCACAGGTTTGCCTTGGGTATCGCGTCTAGGTCGGCGGAAAAGGTAACTTTACCGTCCTCCGTAACAAGGTCGGTGTATCCAAGATTTATGACTTCCCGTTTTACGACCGCCTCAAGCCCGAAGGTGGCGGTAGCTATTAGTTTAATACTAGACATAGGCACTCCTATATACGTATTTTTTGTTATTATAACACAATAACCGGGGATTGTATCCAAATAATTGGATGGTTTAAGCCATTGGGTGGCTTAGGCAAGAAAAAAATGATATATTTATTTAAATGCCTAAATAAACAAACAACTTAAATACCTGGAATGGTTTTATTCCCTTTTACATGCTTTTATTAGGCGGCATGTAAAAGGGGAGTTGGATTACTGAATATAATAGGGAGGTGCTTTATGAGACGAAGTGATAGGGAAATATTCGACAGGGCGCTTATTGACAGGATACTGGAGGAGGCTATTGTCTGCAGGATTGCACTTTGTGAGGGTGACAGTCCTTACATAATACCCATGAATTTCGGTTATAGGGACGGATGCCTGTACCTGCATTCCGCCGGTGAGGGGAAGAAGATTGAAATGCTGAAAAAAAATCGAAACGTATGCTTTGAGGTGGATACCGGATGCGAACCGATACCGGCAGGGAAACCCTGTAAATGGAGCATGAAATACTGCAGCGTCATAGGATTTGGGAAAGCTGTATTTTTGAACAGTGTCGAAGAAAAGAAAAAAGGCCTTGACATAATAGTGGAAAAGTATTCGGGAAAACCCTACACCGATTACGCTGATGAAATGATAAAGAGGTTGGCAGTAATAAGGGTTGATATTGAAAGTCTTACCGGAAAAATATCAAAGGGCTGATACAAAGAGGCAAGATATAAAAATGGACAATGGCTATGGACAAAAACCCCGGCAACAGACAGGGTTCCGGGGGAATTGGTTAACATAAATTGTACGTTGCTATTTAGGCCGTTCTCCTTTATCATTCTTACTATAACCGGAAGGGGGAACGGCATGAGCAGACTTAAGCATATAAAAAGGATTGCAGCAGCGGGAATCGCCCTTATAATCATTACCGGCCTTGTTTTTGGCGGACATGCCTATGCAAAGGGCAACAGATTTAACATGACATATATCTATTTCGGAGACACCCAGGCCTTCATAAGAAACGTGGACAAAGCCGGTGACGACCTTGATACGGTATCGCCCAGCTATTTTGATTTGGATGATGCAGGGAACCTCATTCTTAACGGTATCACCGATAAGGGGTTTGTGGAGGCGATGGAGGAGAGGGATGTAAGGGTTGTTCCTTTCCTGAGCAACCATTGGGACAGGGCCAAGGGCAGGGCCGCCCTGGCAAACAGAAAAGCCCTGGCCAGGCAGGTTGCTGATGCGGTGATGGAATACGGTTTTGATGGGGTCAATGTGGACATAGAAAACGTTACCGACGCGGATAGGGAAGCCTATGTGGACTTTGTGAGGCTTGTAAGGGAGGAATTGCCAGGCACAAAGGAAGTATCGGTTGCAGTGGCGGCAAATCCAAGGGGGGTTAGTACCGGATGGCAGGGCTCCTATGACTATGAAGCACTGGCACGGTACAGCGATTATCTTATGATAATGGCCTATGACGAAAAGAGCGAAGGGGACGTACCGGGGCCGGTGGCAAGTATTTCCTTCGTTGAAGACGCTATAAAGTACGCCCTCAGGCATGTGCCCGCGGAAAAGATAGTATTGGGTATTCCATTCTATGGCCGGTACTGGAAGGTAGGCCAGAAATATGGGGGCTACGGATTGCACCTTAGCAAGGTTCAGGAAATACTGGACAGGTATAACGGCAGGGTGGAATTCGATGAATATGCCGCTTCCCCAAAGGCGACATTTACAATAGGCCCCGGAGACGGAAACTGCTGGTTATCCGGCCGGAACTTAACTCCCGGGACATATGTAATATGGTTTGAAAACGAGGAATCGATACAACATAAGCTAAGACTGGTACAGAAATACGGGCTTAAGGGTGCCGGCAGCTGGAGCCTCGGCCAGGAAACGATTGATACCTGGGACTATTTCGGGCTATGGCTTAACGGCAACTGGTTTGTTGACAGCTACGGGCACTGGGCCCAGGACGAGATTGCCGATATGGAGGAAAGGGGCTGGATGCAGGGCGTTTCCAGCACCCATTTTGCCCCGGATAAGCCGCTTACCAGAGCGCAGGCTGCGGCCATAATGGTAAGGGCCCTGGAGCTTGACGAAGGCCGGGGAGCCGGTTCCTTTAACGATGTTCCCGGGCAGTACTGGGCGGTAAAAGAGATAGGTATAGCCCGGGATAACGGTATTATGCAGGGTAAGGGTAATAGTATGTTCGGCCCCGAGGACCCTCTGACCAGGGAAGAGATGGCGGTTATACTGGAAAGAGTAATTAACATGGACGAAGAAGACCTGGATGAGGAGGAAGTCTCCTTCTGGGATGTAGACAAGGACCGGTGGTCCTACCCGGCTATTGAAGCGATGAGCCGCCGGGAGATCTTCATGGGTTATGATGACGGTACCTTCAAGCCCGCGGAGAGGGTTACCAGGGGGCAGATGGCAGCCCTTATGAGCAGGATTGCCAGCGATATAGAATAAGGGAATCAAGGCCTTGTATCTTGAAAGGTTGTATTTGGCATAATATAATTGGGATGTGAGAAGTGGGATGTGAAAGCTCACACTTCCAACCTCTCACTTCCCATAGCACAAATAAAGGACGGTGGTACAATGTCAGTATTCAAAGGGCCTGCCCATATAGGTATTCATACCAGGGATATGGAAAGGTCAAAGGCTTTCTACATAGAAAACCTGGGGTTTAAACTTGAACACGAGGCCAGGCTTGAAAAGCCCGGTAACCAGTGGGTTAACCTTTCCTTCCTGCGACTGGGTTCAATGCTTGTAGAGCTGATAGAACCTTCCGATAAGACAAAGGCAGGCCAAGGCCAGGGCGGAAGCATCAACCATATTGCGGTAGAGGTAAAGGGTATTGGAGATATCGTCAAAACGCTGAAGGAAAAGGGTATCGAGATGGAAACGGAGCAGCCTAATTCAATACCCCATCTTTTTAACGGCGTTAAGACGGCATTTTTCAAAGGGCCCTCGGGGGAAAGAATAGAGCTGGTAGAATATACGGAGGTGTAAACGTGTACAGGGAAATGGATTTTACCGAAATATCCGGAGAGGCTCTAGAGCAGCTGCAAAGGGGAGCCTTTCTGACAGTGAGCGACGGGGAAAGGGCCAATACCATGACCATAGCGTGGGGAACTATCGGGTTTATGTGGAAAAAGCCGGTCTTCATGGTTATGGTAAGATACAGCCGGTACACCCATGAGATAATTAGCAAGGCGGGGGAGTTCACCGTGAGTTTTCCTTTGAGGGGCCAGCTTAAGGACGCCCTTAACGTATGCGGTACCAAATCGGGCAGGGATATTGACAAGTTCAAAGAATGCTCACTTAAGACCGAAAAGGGCCAGGCAGTGGACACGCCGATAATAAGTGACTGTGATATACATGTAGAATGTAAAATAGTATACAAACAGGGCATGGACGAAAGCAGTCTAGCAGACATTATAAAGGAATCCTGCTACGCGGGGGGAGACTACCACGTATTGTATTACGGAGAAATTCTAAGGGCATATAGAAAGTAGGGAATCATCCGGAATTATGGGCCGCCAGTAGCAAAAACAGCATAAAACCAAGGCTGGTAAGCTGGTCCACCAGTTTGATTGCCCTTTCTTTCTCGTGGCCGGGTATGGGTTTTTCCTGTATCACCCGGACCAATAGGTCCTCCAGCGGGCCAGCTATTATGACGGCCAGTATTATTAACATAGGCGTCGTGTTCCGATGGTGTTTATACTCGGACAGTGCCACCGACCCTATGGCTATTCCCAGGGCGTAATTCATAAGATTAAGGAAGTACAGGGTGCTATCCTTCTCCATTCTTATCCCCTCCGGCCGGTGTAAATGAGCGGAATTTGCTCCTTGTTCCATTCTATGTCTGTGGCTGGTTTTTTGTGTCGCTAGGATGTGGGAAGGCTTATGAATTTGTGCTATAATACCTGATAATGAGAATAACGGGGAAGGTGACTGTATGGAGGACTACGGGTACATAGATAAACTGGCCGAGAAACTGAGTGTCTATTTTGATATTGAGAAGGACTGGAAGATGGAAAACCTGTGCTGTGATTTATATGCCAGGTCCCATATTAAGAATGAAAAGTACTTTTTTTCGAAAAAAGCAAAGGTATATGGCTTCGAAAACTATGAACACTGCATTGTGAAATATTTCCCCAGCATAGGGGTCAAGGACATTGACGGTTTTACCGACAGCCTGAAATGCGCCGCCGATAAACTGGTGACGCCCCATGACGAGCACATGTCCAGCATTATTACGGGGGTTATGGTGACGGCGGAAAAACCCGACCGGGATGTGGCGGATGCGGTAAGAAGGTTTAAATTCCATAAAAGCTTCGCCTTCGGGTTCAAGGGATGGATGGATATAAGGCTAATTCTCGTTCACCCGCAGAGTAGAGAGGTTGTAACAAACAAAAAAGGTAAAGAGGTGGCCAAGTTTTACGCTTCCAGGTAAAAAACGTAGACCAGGGGGACGGTTCCCCTGGTTGGTTTTTTCATGGCAAAAACTCCGTCCCCTTGAGTTACATTGATTTGTTAATGCCCAATATTACCGCCAAATCTATGGTAATGTGGGGGATGCCTATTCTTAGTACTTCCTTTATCCTTTCATCCGCAGCTCCCCAGGACAGCGGGGTCATCCTGATAAGGTGTTCAAGGTTATGTTTGTCTACCGGTATACTATACAGTATGTCCCAGGTACCGGCTGTGTTGAAATTTTCTTCGAAATGAGCGACAATCCTCTCGTTCGAATACTTTTCTTTTCCGGTTGACCTGTAGAAAAGCTCCCGAAGTTCAAGAAGATACTTGCTGCCGGGCACCACCTTTATAAGGATGCCGTCACCGGTCAAAAGCCTTTTGAATTCGGCATAATTTGCCGGGGAAAGGATGTTCAATATAGCATCAAAGCTGCCGTCTTTAAAGGGCACCTTTGCCAGGTCGGCCACGCACCAAGCAATGCTTGGGTATTCCCTGGAAGCGATTTGTATCCCCTCCTTGGAAATATCGATACCTACCCCGGTTACCCGCCTGTCGTTACGGCCTTTCATGCTTTGAATCACCCGGGCAAGGTGGGAGCCCTCGCCGCACCCGGCATCCAGTATCCTTGTGACGTTGGTGTGGGGTCCACCGGCGTGGTCCAGTATTAGACCGGCAAGTTTACCCGTAAGGGGTTCAAACAGTCCGTTTCGGATTATTATGCTTCTTGACTTCAGCATTTCTTTGTCATAATCGGTTTTCGCAGGGCTTGTAAGAAGATTAACGTATCCTCTTTTGGCCAGGTCAAAGCAGTGGTTTTTTGCGCATACAATGCTTTTTTCGCCGACCATCCGCATTTTGCCGCCGCAAAAGGGGCATCTAAATAGATTTAAGTTTTCCTTAACCTGCATTGTTTTCATTTCACTGCACTCCGAAAGCTATTTTACAGCAATTATAGCACAAGAGGAAACGGGTTGAAAGCCTCAGCCCATCCCCGGGTAGGAGGCTGTAAGTTTTTTTTGACTACAACTTTACTAAAAAGATTATGGTTTTTGTGTTAAAATATTAAGGTAATACGAATTACTCCCAGGGCTGTTGAAACATTTTGATATCGAATCGCATAACTGTATTAAGAAAGGATAGGTTGAGATGATTACTTTAAAATCCGAAAGGGAAATAGCCATGATGCATGAGGCCGGAAAGCTTTTGGCTTCCTGCCACAAAGAGATTAGGAAAATTATTCAGCCGGGTATTACCACCCTTGATATAGACAGCTTTGTTGAGGACTACCTGAAAAGAAACGGGGCAACGCCGGAACAGAAAGGATACATGGGCTATAAGTACGCCACCTGCGCCTCGGTTAACGATGAGATATGCCACGGTTTTCCCCGGAAAACCCCACTTAAGGACGGTGATATTGTGACCATAGACATGGTTGTCAACTTGGAGGGTGCCCTGGCGGATTCCGCCTGGACCTTTGCGGTGGGGAGCATTTCGGAAAAGGCGAAGCGTTTACTGGATGTAACCCACAAAGGCCTGTACAAGGGGATTGAGAAGGCCGTTGCCGGCAATAGGATTGGCGATATTGGCCATGCGATTCAGTCTCTTGTGGAAGCGGAAGGGTTCTCGGTGGTCAGGGACTTTACCGGCCACGGTATAGGGCCTACCATCCACGAAGACCCGCAGGTACCCCATTTCGGCATTACCGGGAAGGGACCGAGGCTGGTGGAGGGGATGGTTATCACGATAGAGCCCATGGTGAACGAGGGCACCTGGGCCTGCAGGATGGATTTGAACGGTTGGACGGCTAGGACCGCCGACGGCAAGCTGTCGGCGCAGTACGAGCATACGATAGCCATAACAAAGGACGGGCCGCTAATTCTGACCGAGCAGTAATAATGCATTGAATATTGGAAAAAATGAGTGTTATAATGCGATTATTGAAAAAGAGATAGGAGATGTGTATTTATGAAATACAACAGAACAGCGGAGATTGTAATAATAGGGGAGGTATGTATAAGATAATTGTACAAAACCTCCCAAAGGTTACAATCAAACTTCAGGAGGTTAATGAATTGGAAAAAATAGATATAAAAAGCATAGGGCTTACCGAAAGGTTTATTAAGGAAGCCGGAGGATATAATGGTCTTTATATAGGCCGGGTTTCTTCGCAGCATAAGGATATATACAGCGTAATTACACAAGAAGGAGAGATTAAGGCAGAGGTCTCCGGCAAATTTCGTTACCTTGCCGGGGCTGCTTTAGTCCAGTACCCGGCAGTTGGTGACTTTGTAATGATTGACCGTACCGATGATTCTAAGGGCAGTGCAGTCATTCATCATGTGCTTGCCAGGAAAAGCGTCTTTATACGGAAGGCAGCCGGGCCCACAAGGGATGCACAGGTTATCGCAGCCAACATCGATACGGTTTTCATATGCATGTCGCTCAACAACGATTTTAACCTGAGAAGGCTAGAGCGATACCTTTCCATTGCCTGGGACAGCGGGGCGACGCCAGTTGTGGTGCTCACAAAATCCGATCTATGCGATAACCCGGAAGGAAGGCTTAAGGGCGTGGAAGCGGCGGCAGCCGGGGTGGACGTACTGCTTACGACAAGTATTTCAGATGATGGGCATTCATCGGTCAAGAAATATATCCGAAAGGGGCAGACGGTCGCTTTTATCGGCTCATCAGGAGTTGGGAAGTCCACCCTGATAAACCGGCTGGCCGGTGAGGACTTGCTGGCCATAGGCGGGTTAAGGGATGACGACAGGGGAAGGCATACTACCACCAGACGGCAGCTTGTGGTGCTGCCGGAGGGCGGCGCGGTGATTGATACCCCGGGGATGCGGGAGATAGGGATTATTGATGCCGACCTTTCAAAGGCCTTTGCCGACATCGACGACCTTGCCGCTGGATGCAGGTTCAGCGACTGTACCCATGGCAGCGAGCCGGGATGTGCAGTTCAAGAAGCGATAAGGGAAGGCTTCCTCCCGGCGGAAAGGCTTGAGAGCTATAAAAAGCTTAAGAAGGAAGCCAGGTATGAAGGGCTTAATTCCAAGATGATTGAAAGGGAAAAAATAACCGAAATGTTTTCCGGCTTCGGCGGAATGAAAAACGCCAGGAAATTCATTAAGGAAAAGGCCAGAAAAAAACAGTGGTAATATACGTGCCGGCCGTGGTGATAGTTGTCACAACGGCCGGTTTTTTATTGCTCTGTAATGACACAGGGCGTTTTATTCTTTTAAATTTTGTTGACAGCGGAAGCGAAATGTTATACATTTATAACATAAAGTTATAAATATATAACGGGAGATGGTTGAAATGAAAAACAGAATAAGCCTTATGGGGCTTTTAGGACTGTTGGGCCTTCTGGGCCTTATTACAGATAACCCTGGCTTCTATGGTTTCTTCGGTTTCTTCGGTTTTTTCGGGTTTGCTAAGATTCTTCCCGATGAAATGTTCAAGCAAAATGTAAACAAGGCTGCCAAAAACGCCTTTTTCACAGGGCTAATCATATATCCGACGGTGGTTGTTATTGGCACCCTTTCTTTATTTCCATTTGCCTTGGTTTTCACCTTCGGTTTTGCAGTAAACTTTGCCGTGCAGATACTTGTGTTTAGTTTTTCCCTGTCAAAATACGAAAAGTCTGGTGGTGTAAGATGAAAATGGTAACCAAGATTAGGGAATATAGGGCCAAAAAAAACATGACCCAGGAAAACCTTGCAAACCTTGTGGGAGTGAGAAGGGAAACCATTGTACACCTTGAAAACGGGAGGTACAACCCTTCCCTAAAACTTGCCTTTTATATTGCAAAGGCTTTGAATACGACTGTGGAAGCTCTCTTTGATTTTATAGAAGAATAGGTAAGTGTAATACGGCTTGTTTCCCCGGTTGCAGCTCGCTTCATGCTGTTTTGATTTACCCGCCGACATGTTACCTAAGCAGCAGCCTCTCGAACTGCTCCTTTTCCATGCTTTCCAGGAATTTCAGAAGCTGTCTCACGTTAATATTGTCAATTGGGTTTGTAAAGGATGCTCTGTGCCCGTATTCTTCTACGCACCGCCTGCCCTCTGCCGCGTCCACGTTGGCTCTGGGTCCGCCCACGCAGCCTCCCTCACAGCCCATGCCTTCGATGAAATTTGCCTCCAGAGAGCCGGATTTGATTTTGTCAAGGAGTTCTTTGCATTCGGTTACGCCATCGGCCTGGATGGCTTTAAACTCAATTGTTCTGCCGGGAGCTATTCTCTCAAGGGTTATTCTTACTGCTTCGCTTACGCCGCCGGTCCGGGCATAAGTCCTGCCCCCATAGGAAGACTGCTCTTTATTGTCCTCCGGCATCGCTTCCAGGTCAATGTCCAGCGCCTTAAACACCTCGGAAAGCTCACTGAAGGTTAGTACGTAATCTATTGCTCCCTTAAGGTCGGGGTGTTTTGCCTCGGCTTTTTTTGCCACGCAGGGGCCGATGAAAACCGTTTTACAGTTGGGGAAAATGTACTTTATAACCCTGCCCGAGGCAATCATTGGCGATACGGTTTTGGTAAGCCTTTCGTACAGCTTTCTGTAATGCTTGGTAAGAAGGTTTACCCAGATGGGGCAGCAGCAGCTGGTTATTAGGAAGTCTTCTGTTGTTTTTATCAGTTTATTGAACTCGTCGGCCTCTTTCAGCGTAACCATATCGGCGAAAAGGGCCACCTCCAGCACATCGGCAAAGCCTATTGACTTAAGAGCACTCCTTAGCTTACCCATGGTTACGCCCCTGCCGAACTGGCCTGCCACCGCCGGTGCCACAGTGGCGTACACCGGGGTACCGGAGGCGAGATATCTGCTCAAGGGTATAAATTCAATCTTGTCGTTTATCGCGTCCAGAGGGCAGCGAGATATGCATCTGCCGCAGGACAGGCACTTTCCGTTTTCTATGATGGGATTGTCCCAGTGGGCCTGGCCCTCCCTGTCGTATACACAGTCGCTTTGGCATTCCCTTTCACCGCCAAGAGTGCATTCATCACAGATACTCTTGTTTACCGTCACTAATGGCAGCTCAATTTCCTCTAGGCTAAGGGCGGCGTCCACCTCCTTGGAAAGCTCGGTATCCGCCCCAGCGGTGGGATTAAGGCCCATAGCCACTAGGGCTTCGTTTTTCACGGCGGTAATACCGCCGGGGTTTTCTTTAAATCTATAGGGTATCCGGTCAATATCCTCCTTAAGCCGGTTGGTGTAGACAAGCTTTGCAATTTCTCTAAAGATTTCCATTCTCCTTTGACTGTCGCCCATTTATTTCTCCTTTCAGACAAGTGACTTTTTTGTTTATTCTTTGTAGCATATGAACAAAATATTTATGTAACAACATTCAATAAACCCTAAGGCTGCAAATATAAACAAAGAAGGGCGACCCATTGGCAAGTATGGTAAAATAGATTTGTTAATACGAAGTAAGGGGGCTTTTTGATGAAGGGTTATGTTCAGGTTTATACCGGTGAAGGAAAAGGAAAGACCACCGCTGCCATAGGCCTGGCAGTCAGGGCCGTGGGGGCGGGGCTTAAAGTATTTATAGGGCAGTTTGTAAAGGGGATGCATTACAGCGAACTTAACGCCCTAAAAAGGTTTTACCCCGACGTTGTTATCAAACAGTACGGCCGGGGCTGCTTTATTGAAAAGAAGCCGGTAGATGAGGACTTTTCCGCCGCAAGGAAGGGTTTTGAAGAATTAGAAGAGATAATTAAATCCGGGCGATTTGATGTGGTGATACTGGACGAAGCAAACATTGCGATGCATTTCGGTCTTATACCCGCGGCGGACTTTGCAAGGCTTATTGACCAAAGGCCCGAAGAAGTGGAGCTTGTATTCACCGGCCGCAGAGCTCCCCGGGAGATACTTGAAAGGGCGGACCTCATAAGCGAGATTAAGGAGGTCAGGCACTATTACCAAAAGGGTGTCGAGGCCAGGGAGGGTATAGAAAAATAAGCTAATGGCTGCAGAGGGGGAATATGATTGCAGGGGAATCGTATAGAGGTGCCCGAGAGGGTTAAAAGGTTTGAAGAGCGAATTATTGATTTAAGAAGGGACTTTCATATGCATCCGGAGCTGGCCGGCCAGGAGGTCCGCACCTCCGGGGTGGTGAGCGGGATGCTGGAAGACCTTGGGCTAAAGGTAGTAAGGGGTATCGCCGACACCGGCGTTGTGGCGCTTCTGGAGGGAAGGGGAAATGGGAAAACAGTAGCCCTCAGGGCGGACATGGATGCACTTCCGATACAGGATCAGAAAGATGTTTCATACTGCTCCAGGGTGAAGGGAAGGATGCACGCCTGTGGCCATGACGCCCATACCGCAATGCTGCTGGGGGCGGCGATGGTGCTGGCAGAGTTGAGGGATAGTTTTAACGGAAACGTCAAATTTATATTCCAGCCCGCCGAGGAGTCCATAGGTGGGGCAGAACGGATGGTAAAGGCGGGGGTTATGGACAACCCACCGGTTGACGCCGTGTTTGGCCTACACGTATCTCCGGAGCTTGAGACGGGTACGGTGGGCATCAGGTACGGCATCGCAAACGCCTGTTCCGATGACGTGTTCATAGAGGTGCTGGGCAGGTCGGCTCACGGGGCGCAGCCCAATGAGGGAGTGGATGCAATAGTGATTGCGGCGCAGGTGATAAGCGCCCTGCAGCAGATAATAAGCCGGGGTATAGACCCGCTGGAATCGGCCACCCTGACCATTGGGACCATAAATGGAGGCAGCCAGGCTAATATTTTAGCGGACAGGGTAGAAATGGCAGGCACCATGAGGACGTTGGACAGCGCTGTACGGGAGAAGATTCAAAGCAGCATAGAGCAGATTACGGCAAATATCTGCCGGTCAATGGATGGACAGCATAGGGTGACCTTTCAGCCGGGGTATCCGCTGCTCATTAACCACCATGGAATGACCCACCTGGTGAAGAAGGCCGCCGGTAAAATTGTGGGGGACAGGATAAAGGAGATTGAGAAACCAAGGTTGGGGGTGGAGGACTTTGCATACTACCTACAAAGGGCTCCCGGCGCCTTCTGGAGGCTTGGGACCGGAAGCAAAGAAAAGGGTATACAGTGCGTATCCCACAGCCCCTATTTCGATATTGACGAGGATGCGCTTTCAATTGGCACCGCGATCCATGTGCAGACAGTTTTGGATTATCTGGGATAGGTGCAATAATTAATTAATATTTCATTTCACAGGGTGGTCCTATGGATATTAGCAGTGTTTTGGTTGCTGACAGCAGCCAGACCTCGAGAGGTCATGTAAAGGATATTCTAATTAAAAGAGGTTATAGGGTATACCAGGCAAGCGACGGATCCGGAGCGGTACGAATTGCCAGGAGCATTAGGCCCGACCTTGTGCTTATGGACATAAATCTCTGGGGGACCAACGTCTTTGAAACCGCAGGTTTAATTGAGAGGGAAAGGCTGTCCATCGTTGTTTTTATGACCGCAAAACCAAGCAGGGACTTGTTGGAAAAATTAAAATCCATGAAGGTTTATGCGTACATCACAAAGCCAATTAACCCGGCGTTGCTAATCCAGGTAGTTGAGTTTTCGTTAATAAATTCAAACAGGATTAAAATCCTTGAAGAAAGGGTGGAAAGATTAGAAAGCTCACTATCGGCAAGGAAGACAATAGACAGGGCAAAGGGAATTCTTATGGACAAGCTGGGAATGCTGGAGCGGGAAGCCTACAGCCGCCTCAGGAAAATGAGTATGGACAAAGGTAAACCTATGGAATGGGCTGCCAGGGAAGTGATAAAAAAATACAATGGTTAGGGAGACAGATATTACATAGGCAATATATAGGGATTTTTTTGATTTTCCCCTTCTTTTCATGTAGAATGTAAAACCTGGTCAGCAAATGCCTGTTTTGGGCCTAACAAATATCAAACTAATGAACAGGAGGGGAAGTATGAGAAAGAAATACGCAGTAGCAATTATTCTAATGGTTACCTTACTGGTGGTGTCAATGGCTTCCACAGCCTTTGCCGGTAACTTTGTCGATACAGGCAGGTGTGAAACAACCGTCAACAAAAAGGTAAAGGTTAACAAGGAAAGCGGACCAAGGGCTTCGGAAAAAGAAAAAATCGGGGTTATGGAAGTCCTGATAAGGAACAAGCCGGAGGTACCGGTAGAGCAACCGGAGGCACCAGTGGTAGAGCAACCGGAGGTACCGGTAGAGCAACCGGAGGCACCAGTGGTAGAGCAGCCGGAGGTACCGGTAGAGCAACCGGAGGCACCGGTAGAGCAACCGGAGGTACCGGTAGAGCAACCGGAGGTACCGGTAGAGCAACCGGAGGCACCAGTGGTAGAGCAACCGGAGGTACCGGTAGAAGAAGAGCCGGAGGTTCCCGTGGCTGAAGAACCAAAAGGCCCGGCGGACCAGAACCTTTCCGGGTTAAGCGTCCAGGAAAGGGAAATGGTGGAGTACGTGAACCAGGAA
>JAAYJF010000177.1 GCA_012523075.1 Clostridiales bacterium
CGGCATAGGCATCGGTAATGGACGTAGGTTCCGGGCTTGTAACAAGTATAACTTCCCTGGCCGCCAGGACAAACTTCGTAACATTTCGGGAAATCCCTGCCCCGGTAGCAATCAGTATAAAATCGGCGTAGTTGTCCAGTGCGGACAGTGTATCAAGCAATCTGTCGAACTTACGCCTGTCCAGGTATGCCATTTCCGTTATCCCGGTTCCGCCCGATATTAACTTAATACCCGCCGGACCGTCAGAGATAACATCCGAAAGGCTTATACCGGAATTAATAATATCGTACATGCTAAATTTGGGAACAATACCCAGCATAACTTCCACATTAGCCAGCCCCAGGTCCCCATCAATAATCACTACCCTGTAACCTTTTTTGCTAAGCCTAATGGCAATATTTACTATAAGGCTGGTCTTGCCTACTCCGCCCTTGCCGCTGGTCACAGCGATAAGCCGTGCGTTTTTACCGCTCTTTTTGGAAGCCCGGTCAATTATTGCCTCGGACCTTTCCCTCAAGCCTCTGACTATTCTTCTGAGTTTTTCCGCCTGGTCCACACTCTGGCCGGAGTTAATCATTGCAACGCCCCCCATTGACCCCGCTATTTCATGCCCAGTATTAATGACGCCATCCTTTCCCCGTCCACCTTTTCTATATCATCCGGTACATTTTGCCCCGTTGTAATATAGGACATCGGTTTACCGCTCTTTACCGCGATGTTTAATATGATGCCGTTTGAAACGTTCTCATCCACCTTGCTTATCAGTATTCTGTAGTCCTTTATGAAATTGTAGCTGGATATGATATCAAGAACGTTTTTGTAATTGGTTGTTGCGCTTATCACCAGAAAAACCTGTTGGTTTCCTATACCCTTAAGCATCTTCTGCAGTTCCATAAGTTTCATTCTGTCCCTGTGGCTTCTGCCTGCGGTATCAATCAGTATAAGGTCCATTTCCCTGTAATCCTGCATAGCACTCTCTATGTCCCCGGTCTGATATATTACCCTTACGGGTACATCCATTATCTCGCTGTAGGTCTTAAGCTGTTCCACCGCTGCGATTCTGTATGTATCACAGGTCATAATGCCCACCTTTTTCTTCATTATTACTGCATAATAGGCCGCCAGTTTTGCGAGAGTAGTTGTTTTTCCTACCCCGGTAGGCCCTACAAAGACCGCAACGGTGGTCTGCCCCTCACGCAGGGATAGGGGCTCAACCTTTTTAAAGCAGGAGGATATCTCCTGTTTGAACCTGTAGTAGATGTATTCCTGGTCGTAGGTGGTGTTTAAATCTATCTTTGATTTAACCCCCTCCATTACCATGTGTATAATCTCCGGGTCTACGTCATTGTTCTTCATATGATTATAGTAGGGAGCAAGAACTTCCGGTATATCCCGGTCCTGGGTTTCCGCCGACAGGTTGCTGGCAATGGATTCCATGGTCGCCTTAAGGTAATCCATTTTTCGCTCCAGCGCCTGATACCCGTCCTCCAGCACCTGTTCGGGTATCCTCTCTCCGGAATCCGTTTCGTCTATGGCCGCCACTATCTCATAGACCGGCTTTTTGAAAATCCTTAGAAAGCCTTTGCCCGGCTTAATCCTTCTCCTGTTGAGTATTACCGCGTTACGGCCCATCTCTTCCCTGACCCTGTCCAGGGTATCCTCTACGGTAGAGCCTACGTACCTTTTTACCTTCATTATGCGCTCACCACCCCCATCGATTGAATTTCTATACCGGGATCCAGTTCGTTATAGGATAAAACAATCAGCCCTGGCGCAAATTGTTCGGTAAGCTTTTTGAAGTAAAGCCTTACCATCGGTGAGGTCAGTATTATGGGCTGCTCTCCCAGTTGGTTGAATAGGTCCATCTGCTTTGTAAGGCTGTTCATTATCTCCTTTGTTACGGCCGGGTCCAGGGTCAGGTAACTCCCCTGCTCGGTCTGCTGAACGGAGTTCATTATCCTTTCCTCCAAATCCCGGTCCAGCGTAACCACCTTTGCCCTTTTTCCTGTTACAAATTTCTTTGATATGGTCCTGGCCAGCGACTGCCGTACATATTCGGTAAGCATATCCGGGTCTCGCGTTACCGGCGCGTAATCGGCTAGCGTCTCAAAAATGGTCACGAGGTCCCTTATGGACACTCCCTCTTTTAGCAGATTTGCCAAAACTTTTTGCACTTCTCCAAAGGTCATTTGTTTTGGTATAAGTTCCTCCACAAGAGTAGGATAGTTTTCCTTAAGGTTGTCCACCAGTTTTTTGACTTCCTGTCGTCCCAGCAGCTCATGGACATGGGACTTTATCGTTTCGGTAAGGTGGGTGGATATCACGGTGGGCGGGTCTACCACTGTATATCCTAAAAGCTCCGCCCTTTCCCGCTCCTCCTCCTTAATCCACTTTGCAGGAAGGCCGAAGGCGGGCTCGGTGGTATCGGTTCCGTCAATCTCTCCGTCGGCTGTCCCCGGGTCCATGGCTAGAAATCCGTCCATTACCAGCTCCCCCTCCGACACCTCTATCCCCTTAATTTTTATTCTGTACTGGCTTGGATTAAGCTGAATATTATCTCTAAGCCGAATAATGGGAACCACCATACCGAGTTCCAGGGCTATCTGCCTTCGTATCATTACCACCCTGTCCAGCAGGTCTCCTCCCTGGTTAACATCGGCAAGGGGTATTATCGCATAGCCGAACTCCACCTCAATGGGGTCCACCTTGAGAAGACTCATCACGTTTTCCGGTTTGCGCATCTCCTCAATGTATTCCGGCTGCACCTCTTCCCCCATATCCACTTCCTCTCTCCTTGCTGCCCTTCTAATCGCGCTACCGGATATCACCAGCAGTATAGCCAACGTGTTCAGGGGCAGCTGTGGCAGGGCAGGCACAAGACCCAGAGCTGCCAGCATACCCGCCGACAGGAACATAACCTTTGGCTGGGAAAGCAACTGGCGTAAAATTTCACTTCCAAGGTTGGTATCCGATGCGGTTTTGGTAACTATTATACCGGCTGAGGTTGATATTAAAAGTGCCGGTATCTGGCTTACCAACCCGTCTCCAACCGTAAGCAGCGTATAGGTAGACAGAGCACTTAGGAAATCCATGCCCCTTCGCACTATGCCTATAATAAGACCGCCGCTTATGTCAATAAGGATTATTATTATGCCGGCTATGGCATCACCCTTTATGAATTTACTGGCACCGTCCATGGCACCATAAAAGTCCGCCGCCCGTTCTATGCTTTTTCTCCTTTCTCTGGCCTCCGCTTCGTCTATCAGCCCGGCGTTTAGGTCTGCGTCAATAGCCATCTGCTTACCCGGCATTGCGTCCAGCGTAAACCTGGCAGCAACCTCCGCAACCCTTTCGGCACCCTTTGTTATCACTATAAACTGAATGACTACTATTATTAAAAATATAATAAACCCTACCATCGCATCGCCACCCACCACAAAATCCCCAAAGGCTCTTATCACCTGTCCCGCATCCGCATCTCTAAGTATAAGCCTTGTGGTAGAGATGTTGAGGGACAATCGCAAAAGTGTGGTAAGAAGCAAAAGGGACGGAAATATGGAAAACTGTAGCGGCTGGTTTATGTACATTGAAATTAGCAGTATAATTAGTGAAAGGGTAATATTTAGCGTAAGCAAAAAATCCATAATTCCCTTGGGTACCGGTATTATTATCATTATTACTACTGAGACAACCACAAAAGCTATTATCATATCTCCGAATTTCATTGTCTAACACCCCTAAAGTCTAACTGTTTTTGTTTATGCTATATACAAAGGCCAGTACCTCGGCCACCGCCTGGTATAGGGCCGGCGGTATCATGTCCCCTATTTCGGTGGTATCATATAAGCCCCTTGCCAGTGCCGGATTTTCCACCGTTTGTACGCTGCTTTCCCTGGCTATCTCCTTAATCCTCAAAGCAACAAGGTCCCTTCCCTTTGCCACCACATAGGGGGCCTTTGCCTTGTCCGGTTCATACTTTAAAGCTACCGCAAAATGCGTTGGATTGGTTATGACAACATCGGCTTTGGGTACCTCGGCCATCATCCTTCGCATAGACATCTGCCTTTGTTTTTCTCTTACCTTAGATTTAATCAGGGGGTTGCCCTCCGTCAGTTTGTATTCCTCTTTAACTTCGTGCTTGGTCATCATAATGCTTTTTTCATGCTCGTACCTCTGATAATAGTAATCTAGCATCGCCAGTGCCAGGAGCACTGCTCCGGCATAGATTCCCGCCTGCACCACCGTGACGCCTATCGTTTTTACAAGTTCTTCAAGGCTCATATCAAGCATTATGGGCAGTTCCGGGTACCTGTTTGCCAGGAATCTATATGTAAGGTATCCTACGATACTTATTTTCAGAAGTGATTTTATAAGCTGTGCCAGCGACCGCCTGGAGAATATCCTTTTAAGCCCCTCTGCCGGGTTTAATCTGCTCAGCTTGGGTTCGAGAGGCTTTACTGTAAACACTGCTCCCACCTGCAGGTAGCTGACCAAAAGGCCAATGCATAGGGCAGTACCCGCCACCGGTGCCAGCGCCTTCAAATAGCCCACGGTGCTATACATCATCAGGTTTTGCATACCATCGGCTGAAAACAGCCCGTCCTCCACCGTCATGGTAAGCAGATGAACCGTGTTATCCCTTAAGGTGTCCATAATGAAGGCCGCACAAATATACAGCGCTGCGAAACATCCTATAAGCACCAGGGCGGAACCAAGTTCCCTGCTCTGGGGGATGTTTCCCTTCTCCCGCACATCCCTCCTTTTTTTGGGGGTGGCTTTTTCGGTTTTTTCGTCTGCGAAAAGCTGCAGGTTTATAAAGAATTCCATTCGGGTTTCTCTCCCTAGAGATGTATCAATACCCTGTAAATGCTGCCGGCGGTATTTGTGAATAAGACGTCTAAAGCAATGGCCAAAACCGGTATCATGAGCATCAGCGTAAACATTCCTATCATAATTTTTAACGGCATCCCCACCATAAACACGTTCATCTGGGGCATGGTCCTTGCAAGTATCCCCAAAGCCACATCGGTAAGGAACACCGCTGCCACCACCGGTGCACTGATTTTAAAACCTATCACAAAGGTGTCCCGCAGCATCGAAACCACCTCCGCCACCGTCTCGGCTGTAACCTGCATATGTCCTGGGGGCAATATTGTAAAGCTTTCCGCCATTGCCTTAATGAGCATCAGGTGCCCATCCATTGTAATAAACACGATAAGAGTGAATATGTATAAAAAATTGCCCATTATTGGAACCTGGGTATTGGTCTGAGGGTCAAGCACGTTTACAATCCCAAACCCGGTTTTCATATCTATTATCTGGCCGGCGAAGTATATGGCTGTAAAAACCACGTAGGTTATAAAACCGATTATTAGTCCAACCGCTATCTCCTTCGCCGTCAGCAAAGCAAACTGCACAAAGCCTGCCACCAAACCGGACTGCAGCTCCACCGTGGGTGTAAGTACAATGCTCAGCATAAATGCCAGCCCTATCTTGAACGTAGCCGGTACGTTACGGCGTCCGAAGATTGGAGTCACAAAAAACATGGCGGAGCATCTAATAAGCACCAACAGAAAAACTTCAAATTTTTCAACCAGAACAGTTAATAAACTTTCCATGGCATTCCTCTAGAATACGAATGAATTAATGTTTCCAAAAAGTCTTGTAGTAAAATCTATAATAATACCTAGCATCCAAGGACCGAACACCATTAGAGAAAACAGCACCGCAAGGATTTTGGGTATAAAAGTGAGCGTTGGCTCCTGAATCTGGGTTGTGGCCTGGAATATGCTTACCAAAAGCCCGACCAGTAAAGCCAGCCCGAGTATGGGTGCCGAAATCAGTATTATTGTGTACAGAGCCTCTTGGGCAATATCCAGTACCAGTCCTTCTCCCATGTCCTTCCCCCTATCTGAACCCCGTTACAAGGGACTGCACAATCAAATTCCATCCGTCCACCATAATAAAAAGCAGTATCTTAAAGGGCAGTGATACCATAATAGGGGGCAGCATCATCATTCCCATTGACATAAGGGTGCTGGCCACCACCATATCTATTACTAGAAAGGGTACAAACAACAGAAAGCCCATCTGGAAGGCGGTCTTTAGCTCGCTTATTATAAAGGCCGGTATAAGGGCCCTGTTTTGAACCCCGCTTATATCCTGCATCCCTTCCACGCCCGAAAGGCCAACGAACAGCGCCAGATCTTTTTGACGGGTCTGTCTTAGCATAAAATTTCTGAGTGGTAGCATAGCCCTCTCGACAGCCTCTTCAAAACCAATCCTCTCTTCCATGTAGGGCCGGTAGGCATGCTCGTTGATATCCGCAATAACCGGCGACATCACGAATAGTGTAAGGAACAATGCCAGTCCTATCAGCACCTGATTGGGGGGCGTCTGCTGCGTCGCCAGTGCGTTGCGTATAAAAGACAGCACAATTATTATCCTGGTAAAACTGGTGGTCATTATGAGTATGGCCGGTGCAAGGCTTAGTATCGTAAGTAAAAAGAGTATCTGTAAGCTTAAAGCGACATCCTGGGGCGTTTCCGCAGGTTGCATATCCAGTCCAATTGTGGGTATGGGTATTTCCGGTGCTGCCAGGGTAACGGTCTGAAAAATACTAAAAACCGCCAACATACTTACCAGTATTATTATGGTTTTACTAACGGTCATCCGTCTCATCACCGTCACTTTTTGGTTTGCGAAATATTCCCGGAAACCCTAACCTTCCGTATTTTTTTACGCCATAGCCCTTAAGATAGCCTTCAAAACTGCCCTGCGCCCATGCTTCTTCTTCAAAACCGTCCAGTTCCTTCACAAGCTCCATTCCCCGGTTGGAGCCGGACATCAGCAGATAATCATCCTTAACCTTGACGATTATCAGACTTCTGTCGCCGCCCAAATAAAGGGTGTCTACTATTTGCATATACTTCCCCGCATTTACCGAGACCCGCTTTCCTACAACCTTTGTGGTATAGTAGGCCAGCAGTATGATGATTCCAAATACAATTAAGAAATACAGTACTTTCAAAAGCACCGAAAACAATTCTCCCATTCAAGCACCACCCTGTTATATTACCTTGTTAACCGCCTCCAGCACCCTTTCAGGCTGGAATGGCTTTACTATAAAGTCCTTTGCCCCCGCCTGAATAGCTTCTATCACCATTGCCTGTTGTCCCATGGCCGAACACATAACTATTGTAGCACCGGCATCGGCAGCCATTATCCTTCTAACCGCTTCTATTCCATCCATTTCCGGCATTGTGATATCCATAATAACCAAATCCGGTTTTAGTTCTATGTATTTCTCTACGGCCTTAATTCCGTTTTCTGCCTCCCCCACTATCTGGAACCCGTTTTTCCCGAGGATATCCTTTATCATCATCCTCATAAAGGCGGCATCGTCTACTATCAATACTCCCTTAGCCATACAATACTATCCTCCTTTAATTGTCACTTGAAACGCTATCTATCCTCTTGGACGGATGAACTATATCCGTAATCCTAACGCCGAAGCTTTCGTCAATTACTACCACTTCTCCCTTAGCTATGAATTTTCCGTTTACAAGCAGTTCCACCGGCTCCCCCGCAAGCTTATCCAATTCAACTATGGTGCCAACCCCGAACTGCAGGATCTCCCTTATCTGCTTCCTTGTTCTCCCCAGTTCCACTGTAACGTTTAAGGGCACGTCCAGTATAAGGTTTATGTTTTCTTTATCAGTACTTACTGGCGTATCCTCAAAATCCTTCAGACTTACCGGCTGAACCTTTATCTCCTGTCTGCCCGAAGCCACCTCAATTGGTTTGCCTTCCTGCCCCTCTTCATTGTCATCAATAACTCCCAGCTCGTTTTCAATCTCCACTAGCTCCTCATCTATCGAATACTCCTGCTGTTTCGTCTCTTTATCGATAAGACTTGCCACCATAGCCTTTGAAAATTCTATGGGAAGCAGTTGCATTATTTCACTGTCAATCAAACTTCCCACCACCATTTTAAAGGAGACCCTTATGAATTGCTGATTTTGCATAAAGAATTCCATTCCCTTGTAGTCCTGTCCCAGATTGACAATGGTTGTTTCCGGTGGTGAGATGTGAATAGGCTTGTCAAGCATGGTGGAAAGAGATGTTGATGCTGAACCTATCATCTGGTTCATCGCTTCGCTCACCGCGCTTATGGTTATCTCGGTCATCTCCTCCGGATTGGCGCCGTCACCTCCCATCATCAGGTCGGCAATAACTCTGGCATCACCTTCCTTCAACAGCAGAAGGTTTGTCCCCTCTATGCCCTCCGTGAATCGTATGTTCACAGCCAGAAAGGGGATTGGATAGTCCTCGGCAATCTGATCTGCATTTATTATCTCAACCCTTGGTGTTGTTATTGTCACTTTGTTTCTAAGAAGTGCAAACAGGGTTGTGGCAGACGTCCCCATACTGATGTTACCAATTTCCCCTAGAGCGTCTTTCTCCTCCGGTGTTAAAACATTCGTTTCCTGTGCCGCCGTCTTTTTTAACAAAGCATCAATTTCTTCCTGGGAGAGCATTTCATTCATTTTCTTCATCTCCTCTCCTTACAATATCCACAACCTTTACTGCGATTCTATTCTTCTTCAATCCCGGTTTAACTCTGAAAACCGGTTTATTGTCCACGTACATATCTAGGGGTTCTTCGCATGTCCTTCCCAGACGCAGTACGTCGCCCGACTGCAGGTTGCAGAATTCATCAACGGTTATCGAGCATTCTCCCAACACTACTTTCAAAAGCACGCTGGCGTTTTCTATCCTTCTCTCCAGCAGGGCCGCATCCCCTTCTTGCCTGTTGTTACCGGTGGAGGTGAACCAGAACCTGGTGGATATTTTGTTTATTATGGGTTCCACCGACAGGTGCGGGATTGCCAGATTGATCATACCCTCCGCTTCACCTATTTTCACTCTCATGGTTATCAAGGCTATTATTTCGTTAGGTGACATAATTTGTATAAACTGGGAGTTGGTCTCCAGCTTGGTTACCCTTGGAGATATCTCAATCACGTTTTGCCACGGTTCTACCAGCAGGTTTACCATTTTGTTCAGGAGGCTACGCATTATACTCTCTTCTATCTCTGTGAAGTTGCGAAGCTTTATGTCATTCCCCCCATTGCCCCCCAGCACTCTGTCTATTATCGAGTATGTCAGAGAGGGACTTACCTCCAGAATTATGCTGCCCGAAAGGGGACTAGCATCACACAGGGTGAGTATGGTGGGATTGGACAGGGAATTTGTGAACTCGTAATAGGTAAGCTGTTCCACCGTTATCAGTTCCACCGTCACAAAACTCCTAAGATATCCGGCCAAAAATGTAGACACCAGCCT
This sequence comes from Clostridiales bacterium, assembly GCA_012523075.1. GTDB lineage: Bacteria > Bacillota > Clostridia > Ch29 > Ch29 > JAAYEV01. The sequence continues at coordinate 9,349 of JAAYJF010000177.1, forward strand.
GGCGTAGTTTTCGTGTATCATTTCCAGGGTTCTTAACTGGTCCTTAGCAAACTTGTTCGGCCGTTTGAAGTCGTATAACCTGACCTTTCTTTCCGAGGTACCCTGCACCACTTCCTTTACGTCCAGTTCCCCGGTGCTAAGCGCCTTTAAAAGGTCGTCTATCTCTGTCTGAGTAAGAACATCTGGCATCGCCTACCCCCCTCTACTGAATGATAATATCGTCTATATAAATGTTTATAATACCCTCTTTGCCGTACAGGGAACGATAGCAGTCAAGTATTTCCCGTTCCAGCGATATCTTGCCCTGGGTGCCGTTTACATCCTCAACGGTCTTATCCCTTAAAATATCCAGAACTTTGCTCCTGGCCTCGGGGTCCCTCCTCTCCATAACCTCAAGCAGTTTCTTATCTTCTAGTGTTTCTATATGGATGTTCATGTAGATAAAGCTTCTTGCTCCTATTAATTCTGTCCGGAATTCGCCCTTTGCCGGAACAATAACCGTTTTGACTTCCTTGTTCGAACCGGCCTCTCCGATGCTTATACTGTCGCTACCTACCACGATGAGTACCGCTACAAGAATTAGCACACCGGTTACTACAAGAGCCAGAGCAAAAATGATCAGTTTATTTCCCTTCATAGCGCCACCTCGTTATAAATAATCAGGTTCTTCTAACTCAAAGGAGTTTCTTAGTATAACAACGTCCACCCTTCTGTTCTTTTGCCGGTTTTCCGCGGTATCGTTGTCGGCTATGGGATGATATTCCCCGTATCCAGCGGCGGACAGCCTGACCGGTGAAATGCCTACCTCCTCTATTAAAAACTTCACCACGTTTACCGCTCTGGCGGTGGACAGCTCCCAGTTGGACGGGTATAAAAACGTGTTCATGGGAACGTTATCGGTATGACCCTCCACCCTTATGGACCGGTCATATTGTTTGAGTATCTCTCCAATGCTCTGCACTATTGTCTCCGCATCCTTCCTTATAATAGCCTTCCCGGAATCAAACAGCACCTGGTCTCTAAACCTTATAAGCAGCCCCCGCTCTTCAACCCCCAGTACAACCGTTGCCTCCAGGGCGTTTTCCTTAATATATTCATCAAGCTGCCTGTAAAGCCATTCCAGGCTCTCGGCCTCCAGCTGCTCCCGCATCAGGCGGTCGCTCTGCAGGGCTTGGCTGATGTACAAGTCTTCGTCTATGGTCTTCCCGCTGTCCAGCACCCCAAGGGAGCCTTGAAACGACCTTATTATTGCTTCAAACTTCTTTGCATCTATTACAGAGAACGAGAAGAGCAAAACGAAAAAACAAAGAAGTAGCGTTACAAGGTCACTGTAAGTTGTCATCCAGCTGCCGGTATCGGAAGCATCGTTTTCTCCCCTACTCCGTCGCGCTCGCATATTCTCTCTCACCGCTTTCTTTCTCTTTGTTTCGCTTCGCCCTCTCCCTTAGTTTAGGCGAAAGGAAAGCCACAAGCTTTTCTTCTATTATTCTGGGGTTTTCCCCGGCCTGGATAGAAAGCATGCCCTCAACCAGAATTTCCTTAAGCAGTATTTCTTCCTTGCTCCTTATCTTTAGCTTACGAGCCATGGGCAGGAAAAACAGGTAAGCGAGGACCGCACCGTAGAAGGTGGTAACTAGGGCTACCGCCATATTGGGCCCGACGGAAGACGGGTCATCCAATGTTCTGAGCATGTTTATTAGGCCAATTAAGGTTCCTATCATACCAAAGGCCGGTGCTAGAGACCCCATGGTCTCAAAGAGGCTCTGCCCGGTGCCGTGTCTTTCCTCCACAAAGGACAGTTCGGTCTCCAGGATATTCCGCACAAGCTCCGGGTCGGTACCATCAACTATAAGTAGGATTCCCTTTTTAAGAAAGTCATCGTCAAGCTGCATGGCCGCTTCTTCCAGCGCAAGAAGCCCTTCTTTTCTTGCTACATTAGCCAGTTCGATTATCCTGTCAATGGCCTGCGCTGCATTCATTTCCCTAACGAGGAATATGTGTTTTACGCTGCGAAGCGTTTCCATAAACTTTGGCAGCGGAAAACTAATCAATGTAGCCGCAAAGGTGCCTCCTAGGGTTATCATTATGGATGCCAGGTCGTAATAGGTGCCCAGGGTACCGTTTATCATAATCCCAATAATTAGGAAGGCAACCCCCAGTATCATCCCCGCAACGGTTGAAATATCCATAACCACACCTCATTTCCTATTGTCCAAACCCGTTGGTCCTCTTTTTATATTCAATAACCTTTTCAATTACCTTATCAATATTTTCGTTTACTACAATCTTTTTACCGGATATAAGGGTAATAACGGTATCCGGCGTCTCTTCCGCAAATTCAATCTGCTCGGCGTTTACCACAAACTCCTTGCCGTTTAACCTTGTTACCTTTATCATTATAAACCCTCGCTTTTTTTGGCGGGGGCAGCACCAATAACGGCAAGACCCCCGCCATTATTAATTATCTCTTGAGGTTAACAAGCTCCTGAAGCATCTCATCGGAGGTGGTTATTATTCTTGAGTTTGCCTGGAAGCCCCTCTGGGTTATTATCATATCGGTAAATTCCTTAGAAATGTCAACGTTGGACATCTCCAGGGAACTGGGGTTAATGGTGCCCCTTCCATGGTCCCCGGCAATTCCTACAGAGGGCTGGCCCGAGTTGGGCGTCTGGACAAACAGGTTGCTGCCCACCTTCTGCAGCCCCGAGGGGTTGTTGAAGGCTGCAAGGGCAATCCTTGCAATCACCTTTTCTTGGCCGTTTGAGAAAATTCCCGTGGCTACGCCGGAGGCATCAAAATTGAAGTCTTCGAGGCTACCCAGGGCATAGCCGTCCACCTCCAGCGGGTCCACCCCGGATTCCGCGGCGAACTGGCTGACGTCGGATATGTCCACCGTTATATCCTGGGGTATTGCACCGCCTCCTCCCGGAATATCAAAGGTAACCGAACCAAGCTTGCCATCGGTAAACACAATGGTTGGACTGGTAATAGTCACATCCTCAGTGTTTCCATCCGGAAATGTAACGGTTACTGTGTTGGCGGCCCCTCCAGAGCTTATCTGCCATTCGTCATCACCAACTTTTTCAAATTCAAAGGTCAGCTTGTTTTTCCTACCCAGCTCATCGTAAATCTCGGTTTCAAAGGGTACTATACCATTGTTCGGTGTATCCGCGTGGATGTTACCTACTATTTTTATCGCACTTGTTGCCTTGGGCTGCATCGCCATGCCCTCGGGTATCTGGATTGTACCCGGTGAGATGGTGGTGTCTATATTGCCATCGGCATCCGCCATCCAGCCAAGTACCCTGAAGCCGTTGCCGTTTACTATGTTGCCCTCGGTATCCCTGACGAAATTCCCAGCCCTGGTGAACCGGGGAGCGCCCCCGTCGGATACGATGAAGAAACCGTTCCCCTCTATGGCAAGGTCAAGGGGGTAACCGGTGGATTCGATACTGCCCCGGGTGTGCAGCGTATCTATGGACGCCAGCGTTATCCCAAGGCCTATCTGCTGGGGATTAGTACCGCCCCTGCCGCCTTCGGGTGCTCCTGCTCCCTTTAAGGTTTCGCTGAATATTTCCTGGAACGTTGCACGGGATGACTTGTAGCCCACCGTGTTTACATTGGAAATGTTGTTGCCAATGACATCCATTCTGGATTGGTGGGCCCTCAGGCCTGAAACGCCTGAGAATAGTGAACGCATCATAACTATTGACCTCCTTTACTTCGAAGCTGTAATGCTTTCCTTCCATCGTTCGGGAAAGCTGTGCCCCCTTTTTGAAGGTCCGGCTACAAAATCACAGCTCCGTCTATATTTGTAAATACCTTATCCTTTAGAGAATCTCGTTTTGTTGCGGTAACCACGGTGGTGCTTTTTACATTTACCACAAAAGCGGTGTCGTCCATAAGCACAAGGGTATCCCGCACTCCTTTTTGTCTTGCCCTTTCCACCGCCATGCTAAGCCGCTGCACCTGCCCCTTGTCCAGCATAATATTGCGGGCAGTCATTCTTACCTGGGCGTGTTTTGACAGGGATATCCCGTGCTGCTCCTTTACCGCTTCTAAGACTTCCTTGAAGCTTTTTCCCGGTTGTACTTTGGGTTTTTCTGCCTGTACACCGGGCCGGTTTACCGCAGGTATAGGTTTGTTGTCAATGGGTTTCATACCGCCCATAGGTTTTCGTACCTCCCTATTTTACCGACCTTTAATGTCCTATCTCGAACTGAGTTGCCTGGTCCATGTAAAAGCTTTTCCCGTCCACTTCCATCCGCACCCTTCCATCCCTGAAGGATACCCTCTGCACCGTACCCGATACCGTCTCCTCTTCTCCATCGGTTTCCACAACCGCGGCGATTTCTTTGCCCAGCAGGTTCATTGCCTGGAAGTTCTGCTGCATAATCAGGTTATTGTTTATACTAGCCAGGGCCTTAAAATTATCGTACAGCCCTCCGTCTACCGCTTCCACCAGGCTGACAAAGCCCTCTTCAAAGCTTTTGTTTAGGTTTTGCATTTGCTCCAGGCTGCTAAACTGGGCCATCTGGGCCAGGAATTCCTTGTCGTTCACCGGGTTTAGGGGGTCCTGATTCCTTAACTGGCTGACCAGCAGCTGCAAAAAGGCGTCCTTACCCATTACACCGCTTTCACCGACTGCTGTGTTGTACATATCCCCATGCCCTCCTGCCGACGATGCTGCGTTTACCTGCATTCCTTTCACCTCCTATGCCAGTAGTTCAATGGTGCCTTCACCCCTCCAGATTGCGTAACCTGCGCTTTCTTCCTCCTGATACCCACTATAGCCCTGTCTTGGATGGTGGGCCTGCCGGTTCCCGCCGAAAAACTGTCCATGGTTGTACCCGCTGCCCACGTCTACGTGGAACTTGCCTACCGGTACACCCTGACCTTCAAGATTCTCCTGCAGTTTCATGATGTGGGATTGAATAAGGCCCCTCGTCTCATCGCTTTGGACAATTATCCTTCCGTTTAAGACGCCGTCTATAACCGATAAGCTTACCTTCAGCCGCCCAAGACTCTCCGGCTTTAGCTGTATATTTATCTCCGATTTTCTTTGGCCAACCATTACCCTCATTTTATCTGCAATCTGATTTATTATGTCTGCGGCAATGGTACGGGGTACACCTTTCTGGGGTTGTAACCCTTGGCCGCGGTACATGTAACCGGTTTCTACCAACGGTTCTGCCCGGGCATATACTGGGTTTTCCGGCGACGGATTTTCGGTGGCTTCCCGCTCTGTTGGCCCAAGTTTTGGCCGGATTTTGTATTGTCCTCGGTTTTCGGAAGCACCTTGGGTATCGATAGTTTTTAATCCAAAGGCCTCCTTTTTGTTTCCATCGGGGTTGTAATCCCCTTCCGCTTTGTGTCCCATTATGCGGTGCCGGTCTGCTTCGGTTTCCCCGGCGGGTTTTACCCCTAAGCTACCCTCCGGCGGTTCACTATCTGCCATATCAAAATACTGTATTTCGCCACCTTGCGGGTCCTGGATTTCTGCTGTTTTGCTGACATGGGTATCATGACTCCGCTGTAAAATATCCTCCGGTATTTCCCCGGTACCCAGAAAGGCCCTACCGTCATCCACAAGAATGTTTTGGCCTGCTCCGCTGTCATCCGCCACCATACATGAAGTATTTATCCCTTCCGCAGCCTCGGACACATACGCAATAACGTCTCCCTGAAACGGCAGCCCAACGCCGCCCATGCAAAATGCGGATGGTTCTGACTGTTTTTCTTCTTTAGCCTGCCCTTGTTCCGAAACCCCTTCGGCCTTGCCGCAGCCTAAGACGCCGCCCATGAGGCTTTCCAGAAGGCTCAGGAATCCCAAGCCTGCAGCCCCGGCTTTTTCTCCTGCGGCTTCGGCTTTATCTCCCGCTTCAGATGTCTGCGTTTCGGGCGGTGTGACCACCATGGGTATCACTGACGATATATCCATTTGTTCACCTCCCTTCTAAAATTCGTTTTATGTATACGGGTAATAAAAACCCCGTGATACCTTTTTTATTCGACCGACATGGTCTCTATAAGTCTTGCCGCCTTTCTTGGGTCCATGGAAGCCAGTATTTCTGAGCATTTCTGTTCCTTCATGTTTCGAAGTATATTTATCACCAAAGCGTTATCGGATATATTGCCAAGGATTTCCACAGCGTCGGAGGCGCTCATTTTCTCATAATAGGCAACCAATTCCTGAATATTTCCAACCCTGGTATCTAGCCTCTGCTGTAGTTCATCAATGATGGCTTTCTGCTCCACCAGTTCCTCTTCCTTTGCCTTAAGCTGCAACTCCCAGGAGGCCAGGCTGTTTGCCAGCTCTTCCAGGTTTGTCCTTTGCTCCTCCAAAAGGGCCTTTGCCCTTTCCAGTTCTTCCCTTTCAACCTGCATCGGTGTCTTTGGCTCCTCCATCGTTTTGAAAAAACTTCCGGTCACAGGGAGGGAAGCCAGTAAGTTGTTGGCCTTTACGCCCATTCCGGCCAGGTTAAGGGTGATGCAAAATCCCAGGACCAGTGCAGGTATAACGGTGGCCGACGCTATGATAATCCATCTTTTATTCTTCCTTTTTGGGGCATCCCCTCCCCCTTTAGCCTTGGCCATAGCTACCTCCTATAGGTTTACTTTTCTGTTATTCACAAGGTCCTCCACCTGTTTTTCCTGCTCCCTGGATAAATGGTAGGCAAACCTCTGGTAGTGTCTTGTCCTTAATCTGTCCAGCATTTCCTTTTCTTTTGATGCCTCGGTCAGGCCGTTACGGCATTCTTCCACCTTCTTTTCCATCTCCGACACATTTTCGTTCTGCCTGTCTATGAAATTCTTCAGCCGGTCCATGTACCTGCTGCACTGCGCCAGGTACTCCACGCTGACACCCTCGCTGCATTTTTCGTCCATAGCATGGGCAACCGTGTTCTTTTTGACCTGCAGACCGTTTAGGGTATCCCTTTCCCGGTCCAGTAGTGCCCTGTACCGGGCCAGTTCCTCCGCCTTTTGATTCTTAACGTATTCTCTATAATCCAAAACCCTCTGCAGCCTGAAACTGAAATTGTCATTCACCGGCAACACTCCTTATTCAAGCAATGCTTTTAGGCGTTCAATGGTGTTTTCGAAGCTTATCCTTTCATAGGTATCCTGTTTTAGGAAATCGTTAATTGTCTCTATTTTGTCCAATGCGTAGTCTATATCAGGACTGGTTCCCCTGTTATAGGCCCCTATGCTAATAAGGTCCTCCGCGTCTTTATATACAGCCGCTATATCCTTTATCCTCTGGGCACATCTTAGGTGGTCCCGGTCGATAATGTTTGGCATTACCCTGCTAATGCTCTGCAGTATGTCCACCGCCGGGTAATGGTTTTTGTTTGCGAGGCTTCGGGACAGTACAATATGTCCATCCAGTATCCCCCTTGCGGTATCCGCTATTGGCTCGTTCATATCGTCTCCGTCCACCAACACCGAATACAGGGCTGTTATTGAACCCTTAGCCGCCGTCCCTGTTCTTTCAAGCAGTTTGGGGAGGGCTGCAAAAACCGATGGCGTATAGCCCCGGGAAACGGGCGGTTCGCCTATGGCCAGGCCCACTTCCCGCTGGGCGAGGGCAAACCGTGTCAGGGAATCCATCATAAGCATTACATCCTTGCCCAGCGACCTGAAAAACTCTGCTATGGCGGTAACCAGCTGAGCGCTTTTAAGCCTTACCAAGGCGGGCTGGTCCGAAGTGGCTACAACCACCACTGACCTCTTAAGCCCTTCCTCCCCGAGGTCGTTCTCTATAAATTCCCTTACCTCCCTGCCTCTTTCCCCTACAAGCCCTATAACATTTATATCGGCGGAAGTATTGCGGGCAATCATACCCAAAAGGGTACTTTTGCCAACCCCGCTTCCTGAGAATACACCAATCCTCTGTCCTTTGCCGCAGGTAAGAAGCCCGTCCACCGATTTTATACCTAGCTCAAGGATTTCGGTTATCCTCCTTCTTTCAAGAGGGTTTGGAGGTGGATTTGTCACCGGAAAAAGGCTACTGAACTTAAGCGGTCCCAGACCATCTATGGGTACTCCAAGGCCGTTCAGCACCCTGCCCAGCATCCCTTCCCCCACCGGTACCTTCAGCGTGCTACCGGTGGCAATCACCGAGCTCCCCGGTCCTATACCCTCCATATCACCCAGCGGCATTAAAAGCACCGTGTTGTCCCTAAAGCCCACCACCTCGGCCTTTATAGGTTTTCGGTCCCTGGCAGAGAACACGTCACACACTTCGCCAATATTAACCGCCGGGCCCACGGCTTCTATAGTAAGGCCGATTACTTTGCTCACCCTGCCGCTATACTTTAGGGTATCAGTTTCGTTTAAAAGCCGGCTGTATTTTTCAAGTACTACGCTACTCATAATAAAGCAGCTCCCTGAATACATGCTGTATCCTGTCCAGTTGTACCTCTACCCCAGCATCTATACATCCCGCATCCGTTTCCAGTAGGCAGCTTCCCTGGGACAGCGCATCCTCTACAACGATATCCAACTGGGTTATTCCATCTATTTCGGATAGCAGCCTTCGTTTTGACAACTCCACCATATCATAGTCCTCGGGGGATACCTTCATTGTCACCCTGCCGGAGAAGGTGCATTTCTTCAGCGCTCCTCTTACAAGCCCCAGCACCGCCTCCCGGTCTGTTTTAACCTGCTCCCCCAGCACCTTCCTGGCTATCTCTATTACAATTCGGATAATTTCTGCTTCGGCTTCCTTAACAATTCGCTCCTTGGCCTCAAGGGCCCTTTGTTTAATTTCCACTGCCTCCTCAATCATCCGGTTGGCCGTATCAAGGCCCTGCTGTCGACCTTTTTCGTAGCCTTCCGCAGTACCCTTTTCCAAGCCTTCGTTATATCCCCTTTTATAGCCCTCCTGCTGCGCACCTTTTCGTATATCCTCGCTTTCACGCAGGGCCTTGTCTATTATTTCCGCAGCCCTTGCCCGGGCATCCTCCAGAAGGCTCGACTCTTCTGCCCTTTGGCTGTCACTTTGCGGGATTTCCTCTGCTGTTACCTCTCCGGGGTTTGCATGTTCCAAAAGCACCTCTTCCACTTCTATTTCGAGGGGGTCTCCCACTACTATTGAACGGGATTTATACAGCCTAGACAATTATTTCGTCCCCTCCTCCCCTCGAGATTACTATCTCGCCGGCATCCTCCAGTTTCCTTATGGTGTTTACAATCTTCTGCTGTGCTTCCTCAACATCCCGTAGCCTGACAGGACCCATAAACTCCATGTCCTCGGTTATCATTTCCGCCAGGCGTTTGGACATATTATCAAAAATCACGCTGGCAACCTCATCGTTGGCTCCTTTAAGGGCAACAGCAAGCACATCGTTGTCCGCTTCCCGCAGGAACCGCTGGATGGACCTGTTGTCGAGGGTAATAATGTCTTCGAATACAAACATCCTTTTCTTGATTTCCTCAGCAAGCTCGGTATCCTCCACCTCGAGGGTCTCCATAATATTCTTCTCGGTACTACGGTCAACCGAGTTGAGTATGTTTACAATAGTCTGTATGCCTCCCGCCGATGTATAGTCATGGGTAACCAGCGAAGATATCTGTTTTTCCAACACTCTTTCCACCTGCTTTATTATCTCTGGCGATGTCCTGTCCATAACGGCTATCCTTTTTGCAACCTCCGCCTGTTTTTCCGGCGGCAGCGCCGACAAAATGGTGGCGGACTGTTGAGCGTTAAGGTATGCCAGTATCAGCGATATGGTCTGGGGATGCTCGTTCTGTATAAAATTGAGTACCTGGTTAGGGTCCGCCTTCCGCACAAAGTCAAAGGGCCTCACCTGAAGGTAGGAAGTAAGCCTGTTTACAATATCAAGGGCCTTCTGGCTCCCCAGCGCCTTTTCCAGCACCTCCTTGGCATATTCAATACCGCCTTCGGAGATGTACTCCTGGGCGACACATATCTGGTAAAACTCCTCTATTATCTTGTTCTTTATCTCAGGGGTAACCTTCCTCATATTGGCTATTTCCAGAGTGAGTTCTTCAATCTCCTCATCGGTCAGGTGTTTGAATACCTTTGACGAGTTCTCAGGTCCTAAGGCAATTAGAAGTATTGCCGCCTTTTCCCTTCCTGTAAGATTTTCTTTGCCTCTTGCCATAAGCGTCACCTACTCTTCCTTAAGCCAGGACTTTAACAGCTGTGCCGCGGTCTCGGGTTTCTTGCCTATAAACCTCTCCACCTGCTTGCGCACTCCCGATCGGTCCTGGGTAAGGTCAATCTCTTCAACTTCATCAAACATTTCGGTTTCGACCTGGGATGTCACTACTTCTTCCCCTGCCGTCCTGCGTCTGCGTACAACCAAAATAGAGCCTATAATTCCGGCAATAAGCAACGCGCCTATTGCTGCCAAGTATGTATACAGCTTTACCTGCTCCATGCGCTGCCTGTCCTCAAAGCCCTGGGCTATTTGCGCCGCCAGGCTGGTATCAAAGGGCACCGACTGTATCTGCACCAGCTGACTGTCAATACCAGCCGCTGCAGCAACGATATCCGATATACTATCCCTGTCCGATTGGGTAAGGTCCTGTGCCAGGGCAGTGCTGTTTATAAGCACCGCCACCGTAAGGCTCTTTACCTGTCCCTGGGCCTTTACTATCTCTTCCTTAACCTGGTTTAGCTCGTAATTAACCGTCCGGCTTACCATATCGTATTTGGAATCACCGGAATCGACCTCTGCGTAACTTGTGATGTCCTCGATATTGCTGTCGGTTCCGGGTATTCCTCCTGCTCTTGCGTTCTGGGCATGCTCCTCCAGTTCCTGAATGCTCCTTATAAGACCGTCTTCCTCACCGGGTATTGGCGGTTCAAACCTAATAATATTGGTTATCTGGCTGTCAAAGTCAAGCTTTAAGTTTACCCTAACATCCACGTTGTTTTTGCCGTAGGCGGTTTCCAGAAACTCCTTTATGCTCTTTTGTATCCTTGCTTGGGTGCTCTGTTCAATTTCAAACTGGCCCAGCAACCTGCCCTGCTGCGTATTATATTCGGCGGACAGTTCCCTGCCCGTCTGGTCTATTATGGATATATTGTCCTTTGTAAGGCCCTTTACGCTCTTGGAAACAAACTGCAGTATACCCTCTATACGATTTTGGTCAAGCTCCGCCCCGGGTTTAAGCTTTATAAGTATCCCCGCACTGGACTGATAATCTTCAGTGCCTACCGCAAACACGCTGTCCCCGGGTATATACAGATTAACCTGGGAATACTCCACCCCTTCTATGGTTTCTATGGCCTGGGCTATGGCGTATTCCTGACCTAAGCGTATTCTTTCTCTTCTCTCGAGGTCGGTAGTGCCAAGTCTTGTATTATCAAGGGCTTCCACCAGGCTGAAACCTTTTCTGGGAAGGCCCTCGGTGGCCAGCTGCATCCTCAGCTTGTTAACGTCCTTCTTAGGGACCATTATGCTTGAACTCACTTCATCCAATTCCCAGTCCACTTTGTACTCGTCCAGTTTTTGAGTTATAGCCCCCGCATCCTCCATATCAAGCTGGCTGTATAGGGGAACCAATTCCGGTCTTGATGTAAAAAAAACCAGCAGGGTTATACTGACAGCAAAGATTACAAAGCTTATTCCAAGTTTTAACTTCTGGTTTCTGGTCCTTGCCTGCCAGAATTCATCCAGTTGGTTTCTTATTCTTTTAAGGGTCTCTTCCAAAACGGTCACCCCATTCTTTTACTGTCATTTTTTATATCTGCATCCTCATTATTTCCTGGTATGCATCAATAATCTTGTTTCTTATCTGCAGCGTAAACTGCAGTGCTATTTCCGCCTTTTGGGTATCAATCATCACCTGGTGAAGATTTTGTATATCTCCCGTTGCCAGCCCTATTGATGAAATGTCAGCCTGTCTTTGCAGCTCATCAAGCTTACCCAGCGCCCCGGTCAGATAATCGGCGAAGCCCTGACCGTCCGCTGTTTTATCACTAATGGGGTTTGTCAGCTTTATAGGATTCGTGCCTTCAATTCTCACCCGCGTCTACCTCCTTACACTCTTCCTATTTCCAGTGCTCTTTGGGCCATCCCCTTGGCTGCGTTAAGGGCTGTAACATTGGCCTCGTATGCCCTGGTGGCTGAGATCATGTTTACCATTTCAATAACTGTGTCCACGTTGGGCATGAGTACGTATCCGTCCGCATCTGCATCCGGGTGTCCGGGGTCGTAAACTCTTTTGAAGGGAGACTTATCGTTTTCTATTCCCCTAACCCTGACCCCGCCGCCGTCCTTAAGAAACAGCCTTCGGCTTTCCTGTGAAAGGAATGAAGAGAATGCTTTATTCTTGCAGTTTTCCTCGAATACCACCACCTGTCTCCTGTAGGGAAGCCCGTTTTCTGTCCTGGTGGTGTTGACATTGGCAATGTTTTTTGCTATTACGTCCATTCGCAGTCTCTGGGCCGTAAGCCCTGTAGCGCTTATATTTATGGCGTCGAAGATACCCATAAGCTTACCTCCTGCCTTCGTTTATTACCGTCTTAAGCCTTGACAGTTTCGCCGACAGCTGGTCAACCAAGGCCTGATACATAATGGCGTTGTTTGCGAGTTTTGCGGTTTGTACGTCAATGTCCACATTGTTTCCGTCCATCCTTGTGCTTGTGCTCCTGTCTCTTATAATCCTCGGGTTTATTCTCTCCAGGCTGTCGCCGCCTGCCGATAGGTGTTTGGAGTTGGTTGTCCTGGCAGCAAGTCCCTTTGCCCTGACTGCATCCCTCAGCAGTTCCTCGAATTCCACCTTGTAAGCTTTGTAGTTTGGAGTATCCACGTTTGCGATGTTGTTAGATATCACCCTGTGTCTTATCCAGGAAGCATCCAGCGCTTTTTGCAGTACAGTCATAACCTGATGCTCATTTCGCATTTCTTCCACCTCCGGGTTTCTTTATCAACCCACAATAAGTAAATATTCTCTAGTTTTCATCATAATCCTTCATGTTTATCTAAAATTACCCCCTTTTTCTATTTATTAATGTACAATTCCGCATTTTGCCTAAAAAAAATCCGCTGCCCGGAAGCCGGCAACGGGTATTAACGCCGCTTTTATTAAAGCAGCTAAATCCGGCAACCCGGCTACCGTAGTATTTGTAATACCTTAGGCCCGTAGCTTTGCGTCCCCACCTTTTGATGGGTTTGCCTTTATCGAACTTTGATATATTTTAGCATATACTTCTATATAACTTACCTTTTTCCTCCTTTTTTGTGCTTATTTTTTTATTTTTTCATAATTTTTCTACGTCATTTTTCGACATTATCCTCTTTAACCCACCAGCTTCACCCTAGTACCTATATATAGCGTGCTTAAGATTTTACATAGCTGTCATCCTGAGCGAAGCGAAGGACCTTTCGGAAGATAAAACCAAGACCCTTCAGTCGTCCCTCCTTCAGCATGACACCTAATATATAGAATCTAATACCTGGTACCTGTGGTTTGTTATCCGCAGAAACCGTCCCCTTGGTTTCATATAATAAACCGGTTGATGTCTTTTTCGGTTATAAGCTCCTTAAGCTGTGCGGTAACGTAGTGGCTGTCTATCACTATACTCTTATCCTTAAGGTCGGAGGCAGAAAAGGATATCTCTTCAAACAGCTTTTCCACTATCTGATGCAATCTCCTGGCACCAATGTTCTCATCGGCCTGGTTAACGGCAAATGCTATCTCTGCAATGCGCTCCAGCGCGTCTTCCCTTATGTCTATCATTACCCCTTCTGTGCCCAACAGGGCGGTATACTGCGATATAATAGGATCCTTAGGCTGAATAAGTATCCTTTTGACGTCCTCCACGCGCAGGCTTTCCAGCTCTACCCTTATGGGGAATCGTCCCTGAAACTCGGGTATAAGGTCGGAGGGCTTGGCCATATGAAAGGCTCCGGCTGCAAAAAAAAGGATATGGTCGGTCTTTACCGGGCCGTACTTGGTCATAACCGTACTTCCTTCCACCAGTGGCAGTATATCCCTCTGCACGCCCTCCCTCGATACATCCGGTCCCGCTTTGTAATCCCCCGATGCAATTTTATCAATCTCATCTAGAAATATTATTCCGCTTTGTTCTGCCTTGGTAACTGCCTCGTTTATTATCCCATCCATATCCAGCAGCCTGTTTGCTTCTTCCTGGGCAAGTATCTTCCTTGCCTCCCTCACCGTCACCCTTCTTTTCTTTTTCTTGCCCGGTATCATCCCCCCCAGCAGGTCTCTGAAATTGATGCTCATTTCCTCGGTACCCATACCGGTGAAAAACTCAACCGGTGTTCCTCCCCGGTCCTCTATCTCCACCTCTATCATCTGGTCCTCCAACTCGCCAATCTTTAGTTTGGACCTTACCAGCTTTCTTTCGTCCTCCAGTGCCCTTTTTTCCTCCCGGTCCGCGTCTTTAGGCTGCTGCTCCCCCGGGGAACTAAACAGTACCTCAAGTGGATTCTTGTAGAGCCCCTCCTTTTTGGGCGGTGGTACCAGTATCTCCACTATCCTTTCATCGGCTGCAGCCTCGGCTTTGCCCTGAACCTCCTCCAGGCGGCTGTTTTTTACTATTCTGATGGAGGTCTCCACCAGGTCCCTTACCATGGAATCAACATCCCTGCCCACATAGCCCACCTCTGTGAACTTGGTAGCTTCCACCTTTATAAAGGGTGCCTCCACAAGCTTTGCCAGCCTCCTGGCTATCTCGGTCTTGCCCACTCCGGTAGGCCCCACCATAAGTATATTCCTTGGTTTAATCTCCTCCTGCATATCCTCCGGCAGAAATCTTCTCCTATACCTGTTCCTCAGGGCCACCGCCACCGACCTCTTGGCTTTATCTTGACCTA
>JAAYJF010000043.1 GCA_012523075.1 Clostridiales bacterium
AATATAAACTCGTCCAGGTCCCCGTCCATCACCCTGTTCACATTGCCAACCTCAACGTTGGTCCTGTGATCCTTTACCATACTGTATGGGTGGAATACGTAGGACCTTATCTGACTGCCCCAAGCGATCTGGTTGTATTCGCCCTGAAGGTCCTCTATCCTCTCCTTCTGTTCCCGCTCTTTGAGTTCCACCAGTTTTGATTTGAGCATCCTCATTGCGGTCTCACGGTTGCTGTGCTGGGACCTCTCATTCTGGCACTGCACCACTATTCCGGTGGGTATATGGGTTATCCTTATGGCGGAATCGGTTTTGTTGACATGCTGGCCACCGGCACCGCTGGCCCTGTAGGTGTCAATCCTAAGGTCATCGGGGTTAATGTTTACCTCAACGTCGTCATCAAGCTCGGGCATTACATCCAGCGAGGCAAAAGAAGTGTGCCTCCTTCCCGACGAATCAAAGGGCGAAATCCTCACCAGACGGTGGACGCCCTTCTCAGCCTTGAGGTAACCGTAAGCGTTTTCCCCCTCCACCAACAATGTGGCGCTCTTTATGCCCCCCTCATCGTCCGCCAGAAGGTCCAGCACCTTAACGCCGTAGCCCCTGCTTTCGGCCCAGCGGGTGTACATCCTCATTAGCATTTCTGTCCAGTCCTGTGCCTCCAGGCCGCCGGCCCCGGAATGCAGGGACAGTATCGCATTATTGGCATCGTATTTGTCGTCCAGGAGGGTCTCTATCCTGAGAACCTCCAGGTGCCCTACCAGCTTTTCATACTTATCCGGTATTTCCGCCGCCAGGGAAGTATCCTCCTCCTCTTGCAAAAGCTCAAGCATTAACTTTAAGTCTTCAAATTCATCGGCGATGGCTTTGTATTTGTCCACCTTGGACTTATAAGCCTTTAAACGGGCTATCACCGCGGCAGCCTTTTCGGAATGGTTCCAGAAATCCGGCTCCGCCATCTCCCGCTCCAGTTCCGCTATGCGCCGGCTGGAGGTCTCTACGTCAAAGGGAGACCCTCATTTCCTCTATATTTTTTTCTATATCGTTCATCTGCTGGACGTACTGCTCCAATTCCAACATCTTTTTCATCACTCCTTACTTTCCGCAGCATTTCTTATATTTTTTACCACTACCGCAGGGACAGGGGTCGTTCCGGCCCACCTTGCCCTCTTTTTTTACGGGTTTCTTCGCGCTTTCCCTGTGGCTTGCCTCCACCGGCTGGGCCACCCTTTCCCTCACCGGCATCTGTTCTATCTGTACCTGGAAGAGATAACGTACCGTGTCTTCCTTTATTGAATTTATCATTTCCTGGAACATTTCGTAGCCCTCTATCTGGTACGCCCTTACCGGGTCCTCCTGGCCGTAGGCCCTAAGGCCGATACCCTGTCTCAACTGGTCCATGTTGTCTATATTTTCCATCCACTTCATATCCACAACCCTAAGCAGTATAACCCGTTCCAGTTCCCTCATGCGCTCGGCACCTATTTTCTCTTCCTTTTCGTTGTAGATACCAAGGGCCTTTTCATAAAGTACAGCCTTTATATCCTCCCGGGTTAGGTCCCCGGTACCTTTTATACCCAAACCGCCCCTTAGAAGAAACATCTTTCTGGCGTATTCCTCAAGCCCCTTTAGGTCCCATTCCTCGGGGTACTGGCTGTTGGAGGTATATATTTCAATCATGCCGTCTATGGTGTCGCGTATCATTTCCAATACCTGTTCCTTAAGGCTTTCACCCTCAAGGACCTGTCTGCGCTGGGCGTATATGACTTCCCTCTGCTTGTTCATAACATCGTCGTACTGCAGTACATGCTTCCTTATATCAAAGTTCCGGGCCTCAACCTTTTTCTGGGCACTCTCTATCGACTTGCTGAGAATGGGATGCTCAATAGGCTGAGTATCGTCAAAGCCCAACTTGTCTACCATTCCCATTATTCTATCCGAACCGAAAAGCCTCATGAGTTCATCTTCCATGGCTATATAAAACTGTGACGAGCCGGGGTCTCCCTGTCTGCCCGACCGGCCACGTAGCTGGTTGTCTATCCTTCTGCTCTCGTGGCGTTCGGTACCTATTACGTGTAGTCCTCCAAGTCCGGTAACCCCTTCGCCCAGAACTATGTCGGTACCCCGCCCGGCCATGTTGGTGGAAATTGTCACCGCACCCCGTTGGCCCGCTTTGGCAATAATCTGCGCTTCCTTTTCGTGGTACTTGGCGTTTAGTACCTCGTGGGGAACGCCCCTCCTCGACAGCATTTTGCTCAAAAGCTCGGACTTTTCAATGCTGATGGTACCTACCAGTATAGGCTGCCCCATGGCATGCCTTTGTATTATGTCCTCCACCACCGCTCTGAATTTGCCTTCAGTGGTACGGTAGACCACATCCGCTAAATCCTCCCTTATCATCGGCATGTTGGTGGGTACCTCCACAACATCCATACCGTAAATGGCTTTGAATTCCTCTTCCTCGGTTTTGGCAGTTCCCGTCATGCCCGCCAGTTTATTGTACATCCTGAAATAGTTCTGAAATGTTATGGTGGCAAGGGTTTTGGATTCCCTTTCAACCTTGACCCTTTCCTTGGCCTCTATCGCCTGGTGCAGCCCGTCGCTGTATCGCCTTCCCAGCATAAGCCGTCCGGTGAACTCGTCCACTATTACTACCTGGTTGTCCTTTACCACGTAATCTATATCTCGCTCCATCAGCCTGTGGGCCTTTAGCGCCTGGTTAATATGGTGGGAAATCTCCATATTTTGTGGATCGGCCAGGTTCTCCAGGTTGAAGTGCTGTTCTGCCTTTATCACGCCCTCTTCGGTCAGGGTCACTGTATTCGCCTTCTCGTCCACCGTAAAGTGTTCCTCCGCCCTTAAACCTCGGACAAAGCTGTCCACTACCGAATAAAGCTGCGTGGACTTCTCACCGATGCCGGAAATAATGAGGGGTGTCCTGGCTTCGTCTATCAGAATGCTGTCCACCTCGTCAATTATGGCATAATTAAGTCCCCTCTGAACCATCTGATCCTTGTAAATAACCATATTGTCCCGCAGATAGTCGAAACCGAACTCGTTATTGGTACCGTAGGTTATGTCGGCCTTGTAGGATTTTTTGCGCTGTTCAAAGTCCAGACCGTGAATAATGAGCCCTACCTCCATCCCGAGGAATTTGTAAACCTCCCCCATCCATTCGCTGTCCCTGGTGGCTAGGTAATCGTTTACGGTAACTATATGAACCCCTTCACCGGTAAGGGCATTTAGGTAAGCAGGAAGCGTTGCCACCAAAGTTTTTCCCTCCCCGGTTTTCATCTCGGCTATCCTGCCCTGATGCAGTACAATTCCTCCCATAAGCTGCACAGGGAAATGTCTCATTTGCAGCACCCGGACCGATGCCTCCCGTACCACCGCAAAGGCTTCCACCAAAAGGTCGTCAAGGGTTTCACCCTCTGCCAGGCGCTTCCTGAACTCGTCTGTCTTCTGCCTTAGCGCCTGGTCACTAAGTGCCTCCATTTTATCCTCCAGTGCCTCTATAGCATCCACCGTTTTTTTTAATTTTTTTATTTCCCGTTCATTGGTATTACCCAGTATTTTGGATAGAAAATTTGCCATATATCACACCTCATCTCTAATTCAAAGTAAATTTTATCATGAATTAAATCAATAGGCAATGAATTGAGAGGGGGGATGTGGGAGGTGAGATGTGGGAGGTGGGAGGTGGGAATAATAGAAAAACCCCTTGAAGGGGCAAACGCTATGGTTA
>JAAYJF010000141.1 GCA_012523075.1 Clostridiales bacterium
CCCGCTTCCATTGAAAAGACGGCCTCCTCGAACTCGGAAACCATCTGTCCCCTCTTCACATATCCGAGGTCTCCGCCGAAGTCCTTGTTTGAGTTGTCGATGGAGTACTCCTTTGCAAGTTCTGCAAAGTCTTCACCCGCATCCAGCTTTTCTTTGACCTCAGCCGCCGTTTCTTCGGTTTCGGTCAGGATGTGGCTTGTCTTAACTTGCTCCTCAACGGCAAAACTTTCTTTGTTCCCCTCGAAATACTCCTGCATTTCTTCTTCGGATATGGAAATTCTGGGCCTTAGCAGCGCCTCAATTTGCAGGTTCATCCCGATATTATCTTTCATATCTTCTATTGAATAGCCATACATACTCATAATCTGGTTGAAGGCCTCCATGCCCCCGTACTGCTGGGCCATTTGTTCGATTTCTCCGTCAATATCCTCCGCGGACACTTGCACATCCTGTTTTTTTGCTTCCATTTCAATTATTCTTTTCATGATGAGAACGTCAAGCGCCTGCTGTCCGCCCTGTTTAACCAAAGCATCGTACAGTTCATCCTTTGTAATGGATTGACCGTTCACGCTGGCAACCACTTCTTCGCTACCCGAACAACCAGCCACGAAAACAGTAACCGCCAGCACAACCACCGCCAGTACTGCCCTGTATGATTTTACGTATTTGCGTCTATTATTCATGCTGCATTCCCTCCTTATCATAACTACTATTATAGCGCCTTGCCTACCATTAATCAATTTAATCAGGAGGATGCTTATTTTGGTTGCTCTTGTTATCAAAAAACTTCTCCCACCATTAGTCCCTTTAATTATGTGGAAAAATGGCCTGTTTGCCTGTATACTGTTATATTAGAATAACGCATTTAAAGCTTTACATCTCCCAGTGTGTCATCCTGCGCGAAGCGAAGGGTCTTGTGCCTGATTGCAAAAGATTCTTCCCTACGTTCAGAACGGCAAAGCCGGATTCTTCGGGCTTCGCCCTCAGAACGACGGAGTCGGTTTCTACGGGCTTCGTTTGTTTGGAATTACAGATAAAGGAATGTAATACTATTAGTGCGTTATATATAAACCAAATTACATATGGAGGTATACGAATGAGTAAAGTATGGTTTAGCCCCCTGGAAGAGAACGCATCGCCGGATATTATATCCCAAAAGGTGGTGGGATTGTATAATGCCGCCGGCTTTGAAAGGATATTCGATAAAGACGAGTTTGCGGCGGTAAAGATTCACTTTGGCGAGAAAAACAATACGGGGCATATAAACCCGCAGTGGATAAAGCCACTCTTTGACGCCGTCAAAGAAAAGAAGTGCAAACCCTTTTTAACCGATACCAACACGCTGTACAGGGGTGAGCGCCAGAATTCGATAAACCACCTCATGCAAGCCTACCGGCACGGGTTTTGCGTCGAAAACCTTGGTGTTCCGGTTATTATCGCCGACGGGCTTCTTTCAAAAAACTATTCCGAGGTGTCGATTGACGGGAAGCACCTTAAATCGGTCAAGATAGCCAACGACATACTGCACAGTCAATCGCTAATGGTTCTTTCCCATGTAACCGGCCACGTACTGACCGGCATGGGAGCGGCTATCAAAAACGTTGCAATGGGCTGTGCCCCAAGGAGCGGCAAGCAGATACAGCACGCCGATGTAAGGCCTGAGGTGAGAGCGGAAAAATGCAGGGCCTGCGGACTGTGCATACAATGGTGCCCCAGGGATGCCATACAGATTTACGACGGCGTCGCCCGGATAGACATCGGGAAATGCTATGGCTGCGGCGAGTGCATCGCCACCTGCCGTCACCATGCAATAAAGCACTCCTTTAAGGACACAAGCGTACCGCTGCAGGAAAAAATGGCGGAGTACGCCCTGGGTGCATTAAAGGACAAGAAGGGGAAATGCTGCTTCTTGAATTTTCTTACCCACATTACAAAGGAATGCGACTGCGTGGACAAGGCCCAGGACAAGGTAACTAAAGATATAGGAATATTGGCATCCTACGATCCGGTGGCCATAGACAAGGCAACCGTTGACCTTTTACGGGAAAAGGCCGGGAAGGACATACTTAGAAGGCTCTGGCCGGAGAACGACTACAGCATACAGATAAAGCACGCCGAAAGCCTCGGGCTGGGCTCGGGCAACTATGAGTTGGTAATAATGGACTAGAGCAGGCCAAGACGGGCCGTTCCAGGAATTCTATCCTATATAGATTGATAAGCGTGGGCTAATGAGGACTTAGAGCGGGGCCGGGGGTAACCAGGGGAACCGTCCCCCTGGTTACATTCTTTCTTCTATATCCAGGAACCTCTGCCGTGTCTCCTCCGACAATCCGGCTAGTATCCTGTCCCTCATTTCTGCCGCTACCCTCGCCCGGCCCTTCTTTTTGGTCTCCTTATCTAGGGATGAAAACTCAACTTTTTTGCTTCTGAAATAAAGATCCATGTCCACAAAACGCCGACCCTGTCCGTCAAACTCAAGACCTATTAGCAGCTTTTTAATCCTTTGTGGCGGCAAAAGGCTGAATATCCTGACCTGGTAGGCCGTTACCGAATACAGCACCAGCGCATGGTCCCGCGTCCACCGCTGGCCCAGCACAAAACCCAGTTCCAGGTCGGAAAAAGACATCATAAGCCGTTCAAGGTGCTGCATGTAGTGCCCGTGGGCATCGTATATATTTATCCTGTATTCATACCACTCGGCGTCGGTCAGGCTTTCGGTTATATACCTTACCGCGTCCCGGCGAATGTTTCGCTGCATTTCATTAACCGGCACATTGACAAGCAAAAAAGGCATGCCTTTGTGGTCGTAGTCTGTATATCTGTTTATAGGCCTGTCGGTAAAAGCAATAAGCGTATCCTCGCTTTCGCCGTGGCCTATACCTTCGTTTAACGGAAGAATGCTGCCGCTGTACTCTTCCTTTATTCGATCAATTAAAGATTTGCCTTCCTCGGGGATGCGCATCATAAGAAGCCCCGGCCCCAGCTGCGCCTTCTCCAAAAGCTTTACCCTGCCGTCGTTAATTATTCGCATCAGTATAACGGAGGTGCTATAGGGAACATGCAGTACCGAAAGGGCGTCCTCCACCCTCGTGTCTCGCAGGCCGGTGGGGGTTATAAACACCAGCGAGCTGTCCTCAGAGGCTTCGACCATGGCGTTTTCGAGTTTAATAGCCCTTCCCTCGAGGCATTCCGCCAGGTATTCCTCCAGCTGCCGATGCCTGTCAGTCCTCAAAAAAAGCAGCCTTGAACTCATCCTGGTAAAAATCATGGCAATCCTCCTTAAAAAAGTTTTGGTGGATTATTCCTATACTTCCTGTAATGATTTGTCCCGTTGGGATAACGCAGACTTATAACCTTCCCCGAGGGTAGCAGTATTACGTTTATGGTCCTTACCCCGTTTAAGAACACCGCATCCCCCGGCCCATCAGGCATATCAAGGTTGTGGCCGTACAAATTGTACCGTGCGCCATCGGGCAGGTCGGATAGGTAATGGGCCACCCCGAAGGAGGTCCCCCCTATGTTTATTACAAAGCCGGGGTTTACAACGCTCCCCGGCGGGACATTGCTCTCTATAAAGGGCTCGGAATCGTGGTTTCCCGGAACTATATAAAACTGTGCCGTACTCAGGGCAAGGCTTTTTAGGAAGGGTTCCACCGTCCGCCGGTACTGCCTAAGGTACCGGCGGCTGTCACCAAGCTTTATATCGTCGGCAATGTCCCCGGTATGTATAATGGCATCCGGCCTAAGGGCCGCCAGCATATCGGTTATAGCAGGGTATATAGTAGAAGGGGTGTCGCTTAGGTGCAGCACCTTGAACTCCCCGGAAGATTCCAGTTCCCCGGGCACATTAATGCCATTTTGTAAAAACTTTAGAAACTCTCTCAGCTGATATCTCATATTCTGTCTTCCTTCCGTTACTATTAGTCTTCATCTCCCGCCGCCCCGCCGATGTTGTAGCCATAATACCACGTCTAAGCTCTAGAGAACAGTTTATTGGGTCTCTTTTTAATACATTATAGCAAAATCCACGCCCCGTTTCACCGTTTTTTTAGGGAACGGCTGACCGGGCATACCGTCTTTTACGGAAATTTAACTATTCAAGCGGATTATTGGCTTTCGTGAAGGAAATTAGTACATGTTAGAAGAATTAATATGATAATATCGCTTTAATTACAATACAAAACGGTGAAAGGAGGTAGTAGGTTATGTTTTTCAAAAAGGTGCCAAAAAACAAGGGTACAGGAACGGTACAGAATGATACCGCGACCCGGGATAACCATTCAGGAGCCAGCGACCACCGACTTTCGCTTATGAAGCATAACCAGGAATGCATAGTAAACCGGATAAGCAACAAAATAGAAGAGGCAGGCCATATTTCCGAAAGCTTAATTGATATGATAGGCAATATAAATAGATACGTGGAATTCCAGGTAAATTCCATAGAAAAGGTAACCGGCGAGGTGAGTTCCTATTCCGCCCTTGCCCAGGAGGTCTATGCCAACACCGACAATTCGAGACAAATATCCGCCCAGACCGCACAGGCGGCACAGGAGGGCAGCCGGGCGGTAGAAAACTCCATCCGAGCCATGAACGAGATAGAAAGCTCGGTGGAAGAGACCAAGCAGTTTATCCGTGACTTAAGCGCCAAGGCCGACAGCATATACGAAATGCTCAACGTGATAAAGGATATCGCCAACAGTACCCATCTACTGTCACTCAATGCATCCATTGAGGCCGCCCGGGCAGGAGAAGCGGGCAGAGGCTTCGCCGTCGTAGCCCAGGAAGTAAAGAAACTCGCCCAACACAGCGTCCAGTCCACCGAATACATAAGCAAAACCGTTGAGGAAATTAACCGGTACATACAAAACACCAACTCCTCCATGGACAGGACCATCGAAAGGGTAAAGGAAGGAACGGTAATAGCAGGAGATACAAGAGACACATTCATGACCATAATAGATGCCATACAGCACAACAACGAAATATCCGAAGAGATCTCCACCGCCATCTCCCAGCAGACCAAGAGCTTGGAGAATGTTGTACTTTCCATAGACGAAATGAGCCGAACCTTTGATAAGTTGCTGTCACTGGTTGAAACCGCTTCCTCCGGCACCCAGTATACAAAAACATCGCTACAGTCCCTTCACAACGTTTCAAAGGACCTGCAGTCGGTAACCGGCAGGCTGCTCCAAGTGCTGGATACAAAAGGCTACTCCGCCCAGACCCTGCGCACCTGTATACCTACCAAAATAGCAACTTATGACCCGTACCTTTCCTGTGACTTTGTCACTGGGCTGGTGCTGGAGAACGTGCACTACGGCCTTCTGTCCATAGGAAACGACGGTGAGGTTTCGCCGGGCATAGCAAAAAGTTGGAGCCTTGAAGACGATAACCTTACCTGGGTATTCAACCTGCGCAGGGGCGCAAAATTCCACAGCGGCAGGGAAATAACCGCCCGGGACGTTAAAAAGAGCTTTGAAAGGCTGCTAAATCCGAGCCTTAACTCGCCCAGCAGCTGGTGCCTCTCATACGTTGAGGGTGCCGAAGAATACATGAAGGGCAGTGCCCGGGAAGTGATCGGTATAAGGATACTGGACGACTACAGCATTTCCATCAGGCTTAAATTCCCCTACAGCGGATTTTTGCTGAACCTGGGGCAGTACATATGCTGCATCCTGGACAGCCAGGAGCTGGAGAAGGGAAACATTGTGGGCTGCGGGCCTTACAGGCTAACGGAGACAAGCGATTCCCAGTGCATCCTTACGGCCCACAGGGAGCATTTCAACGGCGAGCCCTACGTCGACCGCTTCCATATAGATATTGCGCCAAGGGATACGGCGGCTAAGTTCCTAAGCGGCGGATACGACTATATTATTGTAGACAACAAAGAGCTTATGAGCAGAGTAAAGGGCAAGGAAGGCATCTCTTTTAAGTCCCGAAACATTTCGGGTACATACTATGTGGGCTTCAACCTGAATTCCTCAAACAGTATGGTGAGAAAGCCGGAGGTAAGGAAAGCCCTTAATATGGCGGTAAACAAAAAGAGGATTATCCAGGACATATTCGGAGGCATGGCGGTGGGATCGGTTTGTCCGTTACCCCCAAGCATACTGGATAACAGCGACATAAAGGGGTACTCTTACAACCCCGCCCTGGCCGCCCAAATGCTAAGAAAACACCCCATTAACCGAAAGCTGAAAATTCACCTGCGCAAGGACGAAGATTCCGCATTAGTAAAAATGTTTAACCGTATTGGGGACTACATAATAGAGGACCTTGAAAAGGTAGGGATCGAATGCGATGTGGATCGGTATACCCATGCCGAGACGCTACGGCTTGAGGTGCTAAAAAAGTGCGACCTGTACATAAGCCGCTGGATGGCTGATACTGGCGACCCGGATAATTTCCTGCAACCGCTGTTCCACCCCGAAAACGTGTCCAATGGGACCCGGTACAACAACCCGGCGGTCAATGAAAAAATGGCCCTGGCCCAGGGCATGGTGCACCCGGGCAAACGGGCGCAGCTTTACCATGAGATACAGCAGCTGATAGTTGACGACGCTCCGTGGATATTCCTTATACACCCGCAGTGGGCAGTTGCCGCAAGGAAGGGGCTTCTAGGACTTAACATGAGCTGCCTGGGCCTAATAAAGCTAGAAGATATACTGATTGACAAACAAACTAATCAGTGATGCGTTAAGCGAAATTTTTATTTGCGAAAACTGCCAGTGGTCACTGCCGTTGGCAGTTTTTTGTGTTTGCAGGAAAATATAAGCTAAATTTAATGAATATTTACGCGGATACATAGCATACTAAAAATGCACAAAACTCAAAAAGGAGTGTGAAACATGGCAGAAAGAGAAAGAAAGGATGAAGGCCGTCAAGCCGAGGGTAATATTAATATTGGCAGTATTGTTATAAGGCTGATTGTTGCAGCCGTGGTTCTTGGCATAACCGCCTTCCTAACTCCCGGCTTTAGAATTGACGGAATTTGGGCTCTTCTTTTGGGGGCCGTGGTACTGGCAGTGCTGGATTATCTTGTAGCTAAACTTATAGGCGTGGAGGCTTCGCCCTTCGGAAAAGGAATAGTTGGTTTTATTACCGCCGCGGTTATTATTTACGCTACACAATACTTCGTAACAGGTTTTAACGTCACCATCTGGGGAGCCATTATAGGAGCTCTGATATTTGGCATTGTGGATGCGATAATACCCGGCCAAGCCATGTAATAAAAGTCCCCTTTAACCGGGGACTTCCTTACATGGGAGATACCTATTAAGTTTTTTATTTCTTCAAAAATGTTGTATAATATAGATGGCGTGTGTTAGTATAGCTGTCTTAGAAAATAAGAAGCTATTACACATGGGAAAGGAGATATTGCGGGGCTTATGGTCTATAAAACGATGAAAACCCAGTTTGATGCCATAAGAGACAGCATCGATGAAGTGCTGGAAAATGACCCGGATAGTCTTGACTCGAAAGAGCTCCTGGAATTGACCCTGCTTTTGGACAATTTACTTATAGAGTACATAAAGGAATCGGGATAGAAACATCTATCCCGATTTTGCGTTACCTGACCGTCGGTGCCGGCCTTCTAAACATTTCGTCTATTTGCCGGATTATTCCACTTATAGGTTTACCGTCTTCAATATCCCTTGCGTAATTCCTAAGTCGTGTAACGGTATCCGAATCCGCCGAGACGTACACCCTGGTCAGCATCATGTCAGACTTCTTTGCCCTGTCTGTAACCCTTTGTTTCATTACGTCGGTCATCCTGCCCTGCATGTCCGCCTCCATATCTACACCCACGTAGGCGGTGCTACCGCTTATTATAACCGTTGCATCCTCTATGCCTTCCAGGTCCTCAATACGGTCTACCAATACTTCCGCTCTTTTTGCATCCTCCTGCGAATCGGCGTTTGGCACCCTGTTACCAGGTCCCTTAGGAGTATTGGGTAACGGCTCACTCCTCTGCTGCGGCGCCGGCTTGGTCTCCGGCATTGGCCTTTGTTGTGGCGCACAGCCGGCAGCCAGCGAGAGTACCAGCAGTGATACAATAAATATTAAAAACAACTGGCGTTTCATATAATCGATTCTCCCTTCAAAAGAAAAAATCTATTATTAGTCTTTGAAAGTCGGTGCTTTTTATTATGCCAATTATATGAACGCCTCCG
>JAAYJF010000096.1 GCA_012523075.1 Clostridiales bacterium
AAGCAAAAGAACCGTCCCTTTGCTGCGGGAGGAATAGAATTGGATAAGCAAATAATACTTGTGATTGACGACGAAATGTATATCCTCGAGCTGGTTAAGTATAACCTGGAAAAGGAAGGCTACAAGGTAATGACCTGCGAAAGTGGCGATGAAGGCCTTGAAGCGATCGAAAAGGAACTCCCCCACCTTGTGATTCTTGACCTGATGCTACCGGGAATAAACGGTCTGGAAGTTTGTAGAAGGATAAGGGCAAATAAGTCCACCGCCGCCCTGCCGGTACTTATGCTTACCGCCAGAAGCGAGGAGATAGACAAGGTTTTAGGGCTGGAGACCGGGGCCGACGATTACCTTACAAAGCCCTTCGGCATCCGGGAACTCACAGCCAGGGTAAGGGCCCTCTTAAGGCGCTCAACCAGGCTCCCCGGGGAACCGGAACTCATCCGCATGGGGAGCCTAACAATAGACACCGCAGCCTACAGGGTTTACAAGAACGGCCAGGAGATTCCCCTTACCAACAAGGAATACGGGTTGCTTAAGATATTGGCCCTAAACCGGGGCAGAATTCTAACCCGGGATTACCTGCTTGACCAGGTATGGGGCTACGACTATTACGGGGACACCAGGACGGTGGACGTTCATATAAGGCACTTGAGGAAGAAGATAGAGGACGACGACAAAAGCCCGCGGTTTATCCAAACCGCAAGGGGTATTGGCTACAGTTTCAATTATAAGGGTGATGGGAATGTTTAAAAAATTGATGCTGGTTTTTACAGCCCTAATTCTAATAGGTGTTGTGACAACCGGCTTGCTGTCCATGGAAATTGCCAGGACCTATTACTATAAAGGCGTTGAAGATAAACTGGTAACAAGCGCAAAACTGATACAAAACCGGCTGGCAAGCAGCCACGATGAATACCCAAAGGACTATGAGACCCTTTGCGAAGAGTTTGGAACAATAACCGGTGAAAGGATCACCGTAATAGGGTTGGACGGTACGGTACTGGGGGATTCCGATGCCGAAGCGGCGGATATGGAAAACCACCGGGACCGGCCCGAGGTAATAAAGGCCCTGGATGAGGGGCTCGGGAAAAGCATCAGGGCAAGCGGTACCCTTAACACCGAAATGCTGTACATAGCAATACCGCTGGACAAAGAACCCGGACCGGCGGGGGTAATAAGGGTTGCACTACACCTTAGCGATATTACCGCTATTCAGCAAAGAATCTGGTACTACACCCTGCTGGCCATTACCCTGGGTATACTGGCAGCCCTAGTGCTGGGTTACAGGTACCTTTCCACCATTACAAGGCCAATAGGAGAAATGACCGAGATGGCAAGCCGCATAGCCGGGGGCAGGTACAACAGGCGGGTCAAGGTTAAGGGGACCGACGAAATAGGCACGCTGGCGTCCACTTTCAACCATATGGCCGAAAGGCTGGAGCAAACCATCGAAGAGCTGGTAAACGACAAGTCCAAGATAGAAGCCATACTCTCAAGCTCGGTAAACGGAGTGGTAGCGGTAGATAACAACGGGAACACAATGTTCCTCAACCCCGTTGCCGAACGGATGCTGGATATTCGCAATAAAAACTTCAACGGTAAACCGTTGTTTGATTTAATTAGAAACGAGGACGCGAAAAAGTTTCTTAGTGAGGTGCTATCCGCCGAAAGAGGTCGGTCCTTAGAGTTTGAACTACCGTGGCCTAGGAAACGTACTATAAGGGTAACATCCGCCCCCATAAGGCCTAAGGTGAAACACAGTAGGACCATTGGTACGCTTATAATAATCCATGATATAACCACGGTCAAAAAGCTCCAAAATATGAGGTCGGACTTCGTTGCCAACGTCACCCATGAGCTTAAAACGCCCCTTACCTCTATAAAAGGCTTCGCCGAGACCCTTCGCGAAGGGGCCGTCAACGACCCGGAAACCAGGGACAGGTTTATTGAAATTATAGACTTGGAGGCCGGGAGGCTGGAAAGGCTTATAGAGGATATTCTACTGCTTTCGGAAATAGAAAGCAGCGGACCGTCGCAAAAGCCCGGAGGGCCTTTAGATGTGCGACACGTTATAGAAAATGAAATATTATCCATATTCACAAACCAGGCGGATCAAAAAAACATAGTGCTTAAAACCCGCTTTGATGAGGGTCTGCCGCCGCTTAAAATGAACAAGGACCGGTTTAAACAGTTAATGATAAACCTCATAGACAATGCGATAAAGTTCACCGACGAAGGCGGCCGGGTAGAGGTCAGTGCCTCATCCAAGGCTGACCGGGCTATTGTTTTGAAGGTGAAGGACAACGGCATAGGCATACCCAAAGAGCACCAGGACAGGCTGTTTGAAAGGTTTTACAGGGTGGACAAAGGCCGTTCCCGTAAGGAAGGGGGTACCGGCCTTGGCCTTGCAATAGTAAAACATATAGCACTTTCGGTAAACGGGACGGTGAAGGTGGACAGCAGTCCCGGGGAGGGAACCGAGTTTACCGTTAGTGTACCGCTCAAATAGGACAGCACAAATCCATTATAACCCCGCGAAAAAGCGGGGTTATTTTTTTTGTAAAATTTGTATTTGACTATTCAAAATCCCCGGTAATTGTGCTATACTTTTAGATGTAATGTAATATACTAATTACGCCTGACTGTACAATGTTGTGTACTAATTGCACACCGGATACATAAACGCTTTTTATTATCTTTTTCAGGGGGTATTATTTTGAGCAGTTTAAGTGAGCAGGTCTATTCTAAAGTCCTTAAACAGGGAAAGGTCCGTACTAACCTGACAATTGGTGAATTGACCGAAATAGCCGTAAAAAAGGAAGGCGGGTATATTTCCAAAAACGGAGCATTGTGCGTGAACACCGGTAAATGTACCGGCAGGTCCCCCAAGGACAGGTTTATAGTTGACGAGCCTTCGATACACGATTATGTCGACTGGAACAGCAACAATTTACCCATAAGCACCGAAAGCTTCCAAAGGCTCTACACCAAAGCCCTGGACTATATGCAGGACAAGGAACTATTCGTATTCGAAGGTTTTGTAAGCAACGACGAAAAATACAGGATGCCCATTAGGGTAATAAACGAATTTGCATTCCAGAACCTTTTTGCCCAACAGCTTTTTATCAAACCAAAGCCCGGTGAGTTAAAGGGTTTCGTGCCCGGGTTTACAATTATTGCGCTACCCGACCTTAAGGCGGACCCGAAGACCGACGGCACCCGGTCAGAGGTGTTCATAGTTATTAGCTTCGAAAAAAGGATTGTGCTAATAGGCGGCAGCAAGTATTGCGGCGAGATCAAAAAATCCGTGTTCACCGTGATGAACTACCTTTTGCCCTTTAAAAACGTGCTGCCCATGCACTGCTCGGCAAACGTGGGCCAAAAAGGGGACGTCGCGCTGTTCTTCGGGCTGTCCGGCACCGGTAAAACCACGCTGTCCGCAGACAATGACAGGAGGCTTATTGGCGACGACGAGCATGGCTGGACCGATAAGGGCGTATTCAACTTCGAGGGAGGTTGCTATGCAAAGTGTATAAACCTTTCGAAGGAAAAGGAGCCGCAGATTTGGAATGCCATAAGGAGAGGTACCCTGCTGGAAAACGTTGTAATTGACCCAAACACCGGACTGCCAGACTATGACGATGCCCGGTATACCGAAAATACCAGGGCAGCTTTCCCGATAGAGCATATGGAGGATGCCATTCCCGAGGGAAAGGGCGGCGTGCCGCAAACAATAATATTTCTTACGGCGGATGCGACAGGGGTACTGCCCCCCATTTCAAAACTCACCCAGCAGCAGGCGATGTATTACTTCCTTTCGGGGTATACAAGCAAGCTGGCAGGTACCGAAACGGGCATAGTGGAGCCGGTACCCACATTTTCCACCTGCTTTGGCGGTCCCTTTATGCTGCTTAAGCCGGAGGTTTATGCAAACCTGCTGGGCGACAAGATTAAGAAGTACAACGTAAACGTATTTCTTGTGAACACCGGCTGGACCGGGGGACCCTACGGCATCGGCGAAAGGATAAACCTGAAATTTACACGGGCAATGGTAAGGGCTGCAATAGACGGCGAGCTGGACAAGGCAAACTACGTAACCCATCCGGTGTTCAAGCTTAAAATGCCGGCCCACTGTCCCGGGGTGCCCGATGACCTTCTTAACCCCGCCAATACCTGGGATAACATAAGCGAGTATAATAACAAAGCAAAGGAGCTGGCCGACCATTTCAGGCAGAATTTCCAGAAATACCAGGACGTCCGCGAGGACGTAAAAAAGATAAACTAATAAAAAAGCCCCGCATAAGCAGCGGGGTTTAGCCTATTCATCTATATATTCTTCGTACCCTTCCCCCAATACCTGCCATTGCGTTCATATAGCCTTCCCCTAACATCGCGGAAAAGTCAAGAAGGTTTATTTCCTCTTCCCCGTCGCTGCCAAGCAGCACCGCCCTGTCGTTTAGCTTTACGTCTTCTATGGCTGTCACGTCCACAAAGGATTGATCCATGCACATGTCAAGGAATTTAGCCCTTTTGCCATTAATAAGCACATGCCCGCCCTTTAAAACAAGGTTGCGGTTGTACCCGTCGCCGTAACCAAAACTGAGGGTAGCCACCTTCATGGACCGGTTTGCCTTGAAAAACCTGTTATACCCCACCGTTTCCCCGGCTTCTATTTCTTTCAGGTTAGTTACAAAGGCATACCACTTAACTGGGAACTCCAGACCCAGCCCGTTTTTTTCGTCCCCATTGGGGTCTATGCCGTACACAAGCCTTCCCGGCCTAACATGGGTATAATGGGCTTCTTTAAACCATACCGTGGCCGCCGAATTGCAAAGGTGTATGTATCTCGGTTCAATTCCCTTGCTATCCAACTGGCTTAGGGCCTCTTTGAAAAGCCCATGCTGGTGGTGCGAAAAGCTCTTGTCCGCCGCCTGGGATTCCACAAGGTGGCTATACACACCAACCACCTCAATGCCCGCCAAGCCCTTTAGGTAATCCACCAGCCGATCCAGGTCCCGGCCCGGTTTGACGCCTATCCGGTTCATACCCGTTTCCATTTTTGTATGCAACTTAACCTTATTGCCTTGGCTTTTTGCCTCGTCATTAACCAGGACTGCAAACTCCCTGTTGAAAACCGGCATGTGTATACCGTGTTCCACCGCAGCGTGCACATTGCCATAGGGCACACCACCCATAACAAGTATTTTACAGTCCACCCCGGCCTCCCTTAGCTTTACCGCTTCAAAAACCTGGGCAACGGCTACTATTCTTACGCTGCACTCATCGGCCATAAAATGTCCCATCCCTTCAAAGCCCATCCCGGCGGCGTTGGCCTTAAGTACCGGCATTACCTCACATCCTTCGCCTATATGGCCCCTTATCCTGTTTAGGTTAGCCTTTATCTTACCAAGGTCCACTTCCAAGAAAGTATTACCAACTCCCAGGTCCATAGGTCTTTACCTCCTCATTTATATTTTAAACCTCTCAATGGTGCTTTGGAGCTTGCCTGCAAGGTCCGCCAGGTGCTCGGAGGAAGACGCTATCTGCTCTATCACAGCGGTCTGCTCTTCGGTTGCCGAAGCCACCTCTTCCGTCCCTGCCGCACTCTCTTCTATTATACTTGCCATATTCCGAGTAGCATCTCCCATGGATACGGAATTATTGCTTAAGAGCCTTGCAGCCTCTCCTACCTCTTCCATCCTTATTGCCAATTCTTCGGTTGCCTTAAGGATTTCCTCGAAGGCTTCGGTTGTTTGAACAACCGCATCCTCCTGCGCTTCCACTATCGCTTCGGTTGACTTAACCCCTTCTACCGACCTTTGGATACCGGCCTGTATCTCCTTTATCAGGTTTCCTATCTCACCCGTTGCTTTCATAGCATCTTCAGCAAGTTTTCTTACTTCTTCGGCTACCACTGCAAAGCCCCTGCCCTGTTCCCCCGCCCGGGCTGCCTCTATGGCTGCATTAAGTGCCAACAAATTGGTCTGGTCGGCTATATCCTCAATAACGTCAACTATCTGGCCTATCTTTTCCGAACCTTTTGCCAGGTCATAAATCTCGATGCCTACGTTTTGTGTTGCATTCTTATTTTCTTCCATCTTAGCCTTTTGGTATTCCACTGTTTTAACTCCCTCATCAACCGTACCCTTTACCCTGGCAGTTAGTCGTTCTGAATACTCTATGCTGGCAGAAAGCTGGCCGGTCGCTGTCACCGCTTCGTTCACCATGTCGCTCACCCGCTGGGTCTCTCTAGCCTGCTCAGAAGCACCCCTTGCCAACTCGGATATGGTGTTGGCCACCTGCTCTGTTACTTGGCTAGCCTCCTGGGTTGATGCCATCATCTCCTGGGATGCACTGGCCACTGTTGCACCCATATCCTTTGTTTCCTTAAGAAGGGCCTTCATGCTTTCTATCATTGTGTTGAAATTCTCTGCCAGCACCCCTGCCTCATCATTTCTTTTTACGGCAACATTTAACCTTAGGTTGCCCTCGGCCACTTCCCTGGTGATACCCACCATTTCCTTAATTGGCTTAACCGACCTTCCAACAATAACGTTTATTAGAACGCAGGCCAATACTATTGCCACAGTTGGGCTTGTGAAGGAGACCGTTTTAATCAAAG
>JAAYJF010000115.1 GCA_012523075.1 Clostridiales bacterium
CTTTGTTCGGATAGATACATCCGTTTCTCGCCTATTCTAAATCGTGCACAAACAGGCCGCTTCGAAGCTTGGGTTCAAACCACGTTGATTTTGGCGGCATCACCCTGCCCGCATCCGCCACGTCCATAAGTTCCTGAATGGAAGTCGGGTACAGCGAAAAGGCTACCGCCGCGCCCTGTGCCACTTTCCTTTCCAACTCCTCAAGACCCCTTATGCCGCCTACAAATTCAATCCTTTCGTCGGTCCTAGGGTCCTTTATACCCAAGACCGGCTCCAGAAGGTTGCTTTGCAGGATGGAAACATCCAGGCGCTTAATCGGGTCTTTTTGGTCCCAGGTTCCGGGAAGCGCATCCAGCCGGTACCACCTATCTCTTATATACATACCAAAACTATGCCTCTGCTGCGGCCTACAGGCCTTACCTGCTTCTACAGGATTAACCACAAACGCGGGACCTGTTCCGCTGTTTGAGGAGGATATCCGGCTTACAAACTCCTTTTCAGTAAGCCCGTTTAAATTAGCCACCACCCGGTTGTAGTCTAGGATGCGAAGCTGGCTGTGGGGGAATATTACGCCCAAAAAGAAGTTGAATTCTTCATCCCCGTTGTATCCGTCCTTTCTCCTTTCAAGGCATGCCCTAGCCGCTGCCTCGCATCGGTGATGCCCGTCAGCTATATAAAGGCTGTTTACACCGCCCAAAAGACAGGTAAGCCTTTCAATAATCTCCTGGCTGTCTATAACCCATGCGCGATGTGCTACTGCGTCCTCCGATACAAAGTCATATACAGGCGGTTTTAACCGCATCCATTCCTCTATTATAACTTCAATCCCCCGCTGTTCCCTGTAGAATAACAGTATGGGTCCGGTATGGGCGTTGCACTCCAGTATATGGCTTGTCCTGTCAAGTTCCTTATCCTGCCTTGTATGTTCATGTTTTTTTATAACCCCTTCCAGGTACTCATCTACGGTCAAACAGGTCACAAGCCCCGTCTGGCTATGCCCCTCCGTCTCCAGACGGTATATATATAAATAATTTTCCGGGTCCTTCTTTAAGGCTCCACTTTTTATAAGCTCCTTAAGGTTTTCCGAGGCCTTTTTATATACCAGAGGACTATCAAAGAATACGTCGTTTTCAAATTCTATTTCTGCCCGGTCAACCCTTAGAAAGGAGTATTGGTTACCCTGGGCCATTTCCGCCGCCTCCTCACGGCTCATAACGTCATAGGGAAGGGCAGCAATTTTGGCCGCCATATTCTCCGCCGGTCTTATAGCTCTAAATGCTTTTATTGTTGCCATGTTATCCTCCTCCTTCCGGTACATTAGACGATAGTATACCCGGGCAAACCAAGGCATAACCATCGCCTGCATCCATATTCAAAGAGCCGGTAGTCTGGCACCGGCTCGGCTGGATAGAAAAGTGCGGACAAAGAATCGTCCCTTATCCGAACTTAAAAAAGGGACAAAGAACCGTCCCTTGTCCCTCTTGTCCCTTTTTGCTTATTATACAGCTACGGTTACCTTCTCCATGTCTCCCTCTATGCACTTAACCGGGCACGCTTTCACGCATTCCATACATCCGGTGCATTTATCATAATCTACTACCGCAAGGTTGTTCTCAACGTGTATTGCATCAAAGTTGCACACCTTCTCGCACTTTTTGCACGCAATACACCCTGCTTTGCATACCTTTCTCACCACTTTACCCGGCTCGGGACTTGAGCACAATACATGCACCTCACTGCTGTAGGGTACCATTTTGATTATATTCTTCGGGCATGCCGCAACGCATTTTTGGCAGCCTATGCATTTTTCTTCATCCACAACCGCTATGCCTCCATCGGTTATGATTATTGCATTTGTCGGGCAAACCTTTGCGCAAGACCCAAATCCCATACAGCCGTACTGGCAGCCCTTAGGGCCGCCTGCCATCTTGGCCGCGGCAGCACAATCTTCTACCCCTACGTACCTGTATTTATTTTCACAATTTCCATTGTCGCCTCCACATATCACCTTTGCAACCAGTTTTTCAACCGAAATGTCGGTGTCGTCCATTCCCAGTATCTCCGCTATCTTGACGCATACATCACCATCCCCTACGGGACATCCGGTAAACTTCGCTTCACCGGCCACAAGAGCGGCGGCAAAACTGGAGCACCCGGGAAATCCGCAGCCTCCACAGTTTGCTCCGGGAAGCGCTTCGATGATAGCCTCAATGCGAGGGTCCTCCTCTATGGCAAACTTTTTGGATGCGAAAGCAAGGAAACCGGCAAAGAATACCCCGATGGCTCCCATGCTTACAACAGCTATTAATATGGTATTCATTCTATCACCTCCAACTACATTGCTATCAGGCCGGAAAAGCCCATGAAAGCCATCGACATTATGGCTGCGGTAATAAGAGTTATCGGAATCCCTTTAAAGGGTTCCGGAACATCCCCAAACTCCATGTTTTCCCTAAGCCCTGCCATCAGCGATATTGCCAGCGTAAAACCAACCCCGGCTCCGAAGCCGAAAACGGTGCTGGTAACAAGGCCGTATCCATTTAAGGCGGACAGCAGCGCAAAACCCAGTATTGCACAGTTGGTTGTTATAAGCGGCAGGAATATGCCAAGGCTCTGGTACAATGCGGGGCTGGTCTTTTTTAGGAACATCTCAACAAACTGCACCAGCGCCGCTATTACAAGTATAAATGCACCGTACTGCAGGAACCTTTCCATTCCAAAAGGCATCAGTATATAGTGCTGTACCAGCCAGGTGGCTATGGCAGACAGTGTCATAACAAAGGTAGCTGCAAGCCCCATGCTGAAAGCTACCTCGATTTTTTTAGAAACCCCCAGAAAGGGGCAAATACCCAGGAATCTCGACAGCACAAAGTTATTTATTAGTACCGTGCTTATAAAAAGCAGCAATAGCTCCATTACATCACTCCCCCTTCTAATAAGGTATGGCGACACACCGCCGTTGTGATGTGAGATGCGAACCTCGTCACACATCACACTTCCCACATCACACTTCCCACATCACACTTCTCATTTGTATGTCTCCAATTAACTGCATTGTACCTTCTTTTTCTTGCTAAGCATTGCGTTGAAAAATGCCAGTATCAAACCCAGGGTCAGGAATGCCCCCGGAGGCAGTATGAATATTATCCATGACACGAAGCCCTCTCCGAAAAGATTTATTCCAAATACCGAACCCATTCCGATTATTTCTCTTATTATTCCAAGGAATGTCAGAGCCCAGGTAAATCCAAGCCCCATTCCAAGTCCGTCAAGGGCTGACATAAATACAGTATTCTTTGCCGCAAAGGCTTCCGCCCTGGCAAGTATTATACAGTTAACCACTATAAGGGGAATAAATAACCCCAGCACCTTGTACATTTCCGGGAAAAACGCCGCCAACGCAAGGTCGGCTATGGTCACAAAGGTAGCGATTATAATTACATAGGCGGGTATCCTCACCTCATCAGGTATAACCTTCTTTAAGGCAGCCACCATCATGTTTGAGCCTACCAGAACAAAGGCAGTGGCAAGGCCCATTGACAAGCCGTTTGCGGCTGCGTTTGTTACCGCCAGAGTAGGGCACATCCCCAGGACCAGCCTGAAAGTGGGGTTTTCCCTCCATAGACCATTGAATAATGCATAGCTAGCTTTCATTATTTTGCACCTCCCGATACCCTATACTGTTCCAGTGCTTGTGGCAGAGTTCGTTTCAGTGTTGTAGCCACCGCTTTAGAAGAAACGGTGGCACCGGTCACACCATCAACGTCATCCCTTACTTCGAAATTATCGCTAACCGGTTTTTGTAAAAACTGCCCCAGGAATGCCTCCTCGCCTATCCTGGCTCCAAGTCCGGGCGTCTCCGCATGGCTTAAAAGCTTTACCCCTGTTATAATTTCCTGCTCGGGGTCTACTCCCACCATAAGCCCGATCATTCCTTGGAAACCTCCTCCCTCTACCATGTATGAAAAGCCAACGGTTTTACCGCCGTCGTCCAGTCCCTTATACATGGGAAAATCGGTTCCCCTAATCTCCTCAAAGCTGACGGCACCCGGAATGGTTTCCAGTATGGCAATTTCCTGGTCCCGTGCCGCATTCGCTTCAATATGGGGTATGGTATACACATAGGTAAGAGCAAGGAAGAACCCTGAGCCTACCGAAATCAATGCGAGCACTATTATCAGCTTCACTGT
Source organism: Clostridiales bacterium (assembly GCA_012523075.1). Classification (GTDB taxonomy): domain Bacteria; phylum Bacillota; class Clostridia; order Ch29; family Ch29; genus JAAYEV01. Next base: position 4,191 of record JAAYJF010000115.1, read on the forward strand.
AAGATTCTTCATTTTGCCTTCACCTCCCCATAAAGTCTGGGCCGGATAAACTTATCGATAATCGGAGTAAAGATATTCATAAGAAGTATCGAAAAGAGCACTCCTTCCGGATACCCACCATAAAGCCTTATTATTACCACCAGTACACCGGCACCAATCCCGAAAACAATCCTGCCCACCGGGGTGATTGGGGTTGTGACCATGTCAGTTGCCATGAAAAAGGCTCCCAGCATCAGACCGCCGGCCAGCAGGTGAAACAACGGGTCGTGGCCTAGTACCATCGTCATGGCTGCTACCGTACCTAGGTAGAATACCGGTATTCTCCAGTCGATAATACCTCTGTATATAAGGTACAGGCCGCCCAGAATAAGCAGCAGGGCCGAAGTTTCTCCCAATGAGCCCCCAACGTTTCCTATAAATAATTCCATATAACCCGTTTTAATGCCTTCCATCTTGATCATGCCAAGCGGAGTGGCGGATGTCACCCCATCTACCGGGCTTAACCAGGTAGTCATATGGACGGGGAAAGATACAATCAGAAATGCCCTGCCCACAAGGGCGGGGTTAAAGGGATTACACCCCAGTCCGCCGTAAACCTGTTTGCCAATCCCAATGGCCACCACGGCACCTACCGCCACCATCCACAACGGCATTGCCGGGGAAAGGGTTAACGCCAACAAAAGTCCCGTTATTACTGCGCTTCCATCGTTTATTGTGACTGGTTTGTTTCTTATCTTCTGTATGACCGCCTCGGCTGCTACTGCGGCAACTATACTTGTGATTGTTATTGCCAGTGCTCTCATTCCGAAGAAATAAATGGAGGCGGCAGTCGCAGGCAGTAGCGCTATAATCACATCAAGCATTATTCTTTGTACCGTTTCCTCAGACCTGATGTGCGGTGATGAACTTACTATCAAATTTCCATAGCCCATAGCTTTTCCCTCCTATCCCAGTCAGGCTTGTTTTGCTTTGCGTCTTTCTGCCATAATATCCGCCTTAATGAGCCGGATCCTTTGAACCAGCATCCTCTTGGCAGGACAGACAAAGGAACAGCTTCCACATTCTATGCAGTCCACCGCGTTATACTCCTCCGCCTCCTGCAGCATACCCTTGCTTGCAAAACCATCAAGCTTTGTTGGTATAAGACCTATCGGGCATGCGTCCACGCATTTGCCGCATCTTATGCAGGGAAGCTCCGGTGCAAGCTCCAGGTCTTCTTCCTTCAATACCAGAATACCGGAGGTTCCTTTTATTACCGGCACTTCCATCGTGTATTGGGCTATACCCATCATGGGCCCTCCCTGGATTATTTTACCGATGCCTTCTTCCAGGCCACCGCACTGCTCAATCACATCGGCAAAGGGTGTGCCTATCCTGACAATCAAATTCTGCGGCTCCTTTATTCCGCTGCCGGTTATGGTTACTATTCTCTCCACCAGCGGCATCCCGGTATCTATAGCACAGGCCAGCGCTACGGCTGTACCCACGTTGTTTACAATTACACCAATATCCATTGGCAGCCCTCCGGAGGGAACCTCCCTGCCGGTGCAAACCTTAATAAGCTGCTTCTCCGCCCCCTGCGGGTACTTTACTTTAAGGGTAACCACCTTTATATTTTCTTCACCATTAGCAGCTTGGGTTACCGCCTTAATGGCATCCGGTTTGTTTTCCTCTATAGCTATATATCCTTTATCCACGTTAACGGCCTTCATCATGGCTTTGATGCCATTAACCACGTCCTCCGGCTTTTCTACCATAAGTCTGTGGTCGGAGGTAAGGTAGGGTTCGCATTCCGCCCCGTTTAAAATTATAGTGTCGATTTTTTTGTCCGGCGGTGGAGAGAACTTCACATGGGTTGGAAAGGTTGCCCCGCCCATCCCCACAAGGCCCGCCTCCCGCATTATGCTTTTTATATGGTCAGCAGTCAGATTCTCCAGTTTTCCTACGGGCTTGATGTTTTCATATAAAGTATCAAGGCCATCGGATTCAATTATTACGGATTGTACCATTCCCCCCCCGGGGTATGGTCTTTTTTCAATGGCTACCACCTTGCCCGATACGCTGGAATGTACCGGCGCACCTACAAACCCCTTGGGTTCTCCAATTTTTTGGCCCAGTTTCACCCCGTCCCCAACCTTCACAACCGGCTCGCAGGTTGCACCGATGTGCTGTTGGAGCGGGATTATCACAAGGCCCGGAACCCTTGCCTTTATTAAAGCCAGGTGCTCAGTTTTGTGTTTATTGTGAGGGGGATGTACACCTCCTCTAAAGGTTAACAGGTTCATTGGCATTTTTTTCACTCCTTTGACATATAGGTATCGATTTTTGCTTTCTGTTGGCTTTCTGCTTAGAAGCCCATGCCTTTTGTGGAACAATTATTTTATGAAATTAAATATTATTACCCATAATACACTTAATTATACTACAATTGATATTAGAAATAAACCAAAGAATATGTTCCAATGGAGAACTACTTTCCATACCGGCGTAGAAAATATCGAATTTATTGGTTAATCCGGCTACTACTACACCACAATTAAGCCTGGGTTTATTTAAACACTCGGTCATATATTAAGAGGTAATAATAAAAGCAATTATAAGTATTGACTTGGGGATTTTTATTTGTTATACTATATTTACCCCATATACCAGGGGTAGGTATATAGCTGCTAAGGAGGGATATCAATGAGAATAGAAATACAGGATAGGGCTAAGGAAGAACTGGATAAAATGCTGGAGGCCAAAAACGCCGGGGAAAGCAGCCTGCGCATACACGTTGCCGGGGTTGGCTGAGGCGGGCCAACCTTTGGGATGGCTCTGGATGAGCCAAAGGAAAGCGACACTAAAATCCAGGAGAAGGGGTTTAACTTTGTGATAGATAGCGACTTGGCCGAACAATACAATCATTTCAGTATAGTATATCAAAATGGAATTCTTTTTAAGGGGCTCCGAGTATTTGCCCACGGAGCGCCACATTGTTAGGAGGGAAAATATGCAAAACGTGACCGTTTACACCAGCGATACCTGCGGATACTGCCATATGCTTAAGGAATACCTGAGAGGCAGACAGGTGACCTACACCGAGAAGAATATTTCAACCGATATGGATGCCCGGAGGGAGCTTATGAGCAAGGGATATATGGGAGTACCGATTGTTCTTATTGGAAACGAGACAATCGTTGGTTTTGACAAAGCCAGGCTGGACCAAATTCTTTAACCGCAAAAGCCGCTTTTACAAAGGCGGCTTTTTGCACGTGTCCATTTTTCCGGCTTCATGAAGTCAAGTTATTCTACCCACTGCCCACTGCCGTTTAACCAAACTTATTATCATAATACCTCTATTTTATCCCCGGGCTTTATTACACCGCCCTCTATTACCCTGGCAAATATCCCTTCGGTGGGCATTATGCATTTCCCAACCTGTTTTAGTATCTCGCACCCGAGATGACATTCCTTGCCTATCTGGCTTATTTCCAGAACCGCTTCCCCTACCCTAAGCCTTGTCCCCACCTGGGCGGTATGCAGCGAAATACCTTCGGTGGTAATATTTTCTGCAAACTTACCGGTACATAGCCCTTCAATGCCCAGGGCTTTCATCTTTTCTATGCTCTCCTTCGCCAACAGGCTTACCTGCCGGTGCCACTTGCCACTATGGGCGTCCCCCTCCAGACCGAAGTCCTTTATTAGGTTGCCCTTTTCTATGGGTTTTTTTGTGTTTCCCTTTTTTTCGCTTATATTAACGGCAGTTACCCTTCCCTTCATTGGTTTTGACCTCCTTAACAAACCTTCCTGACCTGCCCCCAGCCTTTTCTAGAAGCTGTATATCTCCTATAATCATTTCCTTGTCCACTGCTTTACACATATCATAAATGGCGAGCGCCGCAACAGAAACGGCGGTCAGGGCTTCCATCTCCACTCCGGTTTTGGCAGCCACGCCAACCTCCGCCCTTATTTCCACTGCCAGAAGGTGACGGTTTGTTTCAAAAGCTATATCAATCCCGTTAATGTTTAAAGGATGACACATAGGTATTATATCAGCTGTCTTTTTTGCTCCCATTATTCCTGCCACCTGGGCCACCGCTAAAACGTCTCCCTTTTTTATGCCGCCCTTCTCCACCAGTTCCAACGTCCCGGGCTTCATGTACACCCTTCCCATGGCCACGGCCCTTCTATCGGTTATATTCTTGTCCCCAACGTTAACCATCTTGGCACGGCCCTGTTCGTTCAGATGAGTCAGCCCCTCCATAAAAATCAACCTCCAATCTGATACATATCCCTGTTGCCTTCTTCCCTGTCCTCGTTATCCATGCAGTGTCTCCTGGGTTTTAGCCCTATAGCGCGGGCCAACATCTCGCCGAGACTGCCTTTGCCCTCCCTCAGCGCGGGTCTTAGGTCCACCTCCAAATCGCTATGCAGGCAGGGCTTTATTTTGCCGTCGGCAGTAAGCCTTATCCTGTTGCACCGGTGACAAAAATTATGGCTTAACGCACCGATAAACCCCACGGTGCCCATTGCCCCCGGCAGCCTGTAGTTTACTGCGGGCCCGCCGCCCTGTACTTTATCATCCGGTACCAGGTCCGGTATCCTATCCATAACGCTGTCCATTGAAATATAATGATCCTTAAACCTTTGCGAGGCATGCCCTATAGGCATAAGCTCAATAAACCTTACACTTATAGGCAGTATCCTGGTAAGCTTTACAAGGTCCTCTATCTCGTCATCGTTTATACCCTTCATTATAACCACATTTATTTTCACCGGTTTAAGGCCGACCTCGATACTGGCACAGATGCCCTCTAAGACCTTCTTTAAGTCCCCACCCCTTGTGATTTCTTTGTATTTTTCTGGCACAAGGGAATCAAGGCTTACATTAACCCTGTCAAGACCTGCATGCTTCAAATTGGCCGCCATATCCTTTAATAGCAAGCCGTTGGTTGTTAAAGAAATCTCCTCTATGCCCTCAACACCCCTAATTTCCCTTACCAGGCTGACTATACCCGGCCTTACCAGCGGCTCGCCCCCGGTGAGCCGTATCCTGGATATGCCAAGCCCTGCTCCTTCCCGGACCACCCTAATAATCTCCTCATACCTTAACACGTCTCGGTGGTTCATTTTACATACACCTTCCTCTGGCATGCAGTAAAAACACCTCAGGTTACACCGGTCGGTTACGGATATCCTCATATAGTCAACCCGCCTGTTATATATATCCCGCAAAAAAGGCACCCCCTTTATTCAACAGGTACAACTTCCCCTGCCCTTTCCAACGAATAACCTCCCATGGCTTTTACCTTTTCCCGAAAGGCGCTATCTCTCACTATTTCCAGCATTAGTTTTATATTGGAATCCTCCAGAAATTCCACCGGCACCGCCAGGTCATATTCCTCGCTGCACACCGGTACAAAATCAAGCCCGAGGGACCTGGCCGCCGAATACACTCCCAGCCCCGCATCTATATCCGAAAAAGCCACCGCCGCCGCCACCGCCATATGGGTAAACTCCTCCCGGTCATAGCCGTTTATGGCTGCGGGGTCTATTTTTTTCTCCTTCAATTTATAGTCCAGAAGCAGCCTTGTCCCTGAGCCCTTCTGCCTGTTGACAAAACCTATCCCTTCCCTTGCAAGGTCGGAAAAATCCCTGATGCTTTTGGGGTTGCCCTTCTTTACCATAAAACCCTGTATCCTGTCCACTAGTTTTATCAAGGCAATCCTACCGCTGCCGAGATATTTTTTTATATAGCTTATGTTGTACTCTCCCGTATCCCCGTCCAAAAGGTGCACACCGGCGATATGGGTCTCTCCCTTTAAGAGGGCGGTTATACCCCCCATGCTTCCAACGTGGGCGGAGGCAAGGTGAAGTCTAGGGTTTTTTCGGTGAATCTCATTCGCCAAAAGGTCCAGTATCGGGTCATGGCTGCCAATGCACACTATCGTGTTTTCTATTTCCTCGGGGTCCTTTAAAAGCCTTACGCTGACGGTCTCACCGGCGTCCACGCCCTCGCTGCTTTGCGGTATTTCCAGTATCCCGTCCGCCCGCACCAGCGACATAACCACACCGGCACCCCGGGTTAACGGGGTGGCTATAAGCTTATCCCCCACCTTCCCCAGCTTGACCCTAACGAACTCTTTGTTTTTGAGCGATGATACCACTCTCCTGGATGAAACCGCCTCCACCTCAGCGCCGCACCTTTCCGCCAGCCGCAAAAGCTTAAAAATAAGGGGTTTTACAATATTCTCCATTATTATATATGCCGAAACCGGGTAACCGGGGATGCCCACCACTGGCTTGCCGGACACAATACCCAGTACGGTCGGGCTGCCCGGCTTTATGGCTATTCCGTGGGTTATTACCTCCCCCAGTTCCCGGATAATATCCTTTGTAAAGTCTTCCCTGCCTGCAGAGGACCCGGCGTTTACAAGCACCATATCGCTTTCTTCCACCGCTCTCTTAAGGACATTCTTAATATCCTCGTACACGTCGGGAACGGGCTTTTGCCTTACAGCCTCCCCGCCCCATTCCTCAATCAGGCCCGCAAATATATGGGAATTGTATTCGATAAGGCTCCCCTCCTCCAGGGGTTCCCCTGGAAGAATTAGTTCGGTACCGGTGGGTATTATTGCCACCCGGGGCTTTTTAATCACCCTGACGGTGTTGGTTCCACCGGCCAGCATTGCGCCCATATCCACCGGCCTTATTTTATGGAAAGTGGGTACAATAAGCTCCCCCTGCACGATATCCTCCCCTATGGGCCTTATATGTTGCCAGGGCGTTGCCGGTGCAGAGATTTCCACCTCGCCCTCACCCTTTTCGATAAGGTTTTCAATCATTATTACCGCGTTATACTTAGGGGGTATAGGGTCACCGGTATCCACCACCACGTAATCCTTCCCTTCGGCAAGCCTTATCCTGTTGCGCTCACTTGCACCAAAGGTGACGGTTGCATTAAGGGCTATACCGTCCATAGCCGAGGCGTTGAAATGGGGTGAAGAAACAAGAGCAAATACCGGCTCTGCGGTAATCCTGCCCAGTGACAGGCCGGTGTCTACTGTTTCTGTTTCGCAGCAATCGAAAAACCCCTTCAGCCTGCCAGTATACTCCTTCAGCGCCTGCTCCAGCTCCTTGCTGGAAAGGTATATGTTTTTTGCTCTCATAATATAAGTCCTCCCTACAGCATTATCACCCGGACCTCTTCGTCCCTGTACAGGCCCTCCTTGTTCTTGGGTATGACCACCATTCCGTTGGCATTGGATATGGTGGTAATCATACCCGACTTTCCGGACACCGGGCGCACGCGCATCTTACCATCGCTCCCCCTATAAACAGTCACCATAAGGTATTCCTCCCTGCCCGGCGCAGAATAGTAGTTCTCGTCGCACACCGCCGTATATTCTGACTTAGGCCTGTCGGCCTGTCCGGCCATCCTTCTTATTAGCGGGGATACCACCACATTATACACCACCAGCGACGATACCGGCTGCCCCGGCATGCCTATCACCGGCTTGCCGTCTACCCCGCCAATAATGGTTGGTTTTCCAGGTTTTATCGAAATCCCGTGGGCCAAAACCCCAGGGCGGCCCAGTTCGTTTATTATTTCGGCGGTATAATCCCTTGCCCCGGCGGAGCTGCCCCCTGAAATGAGCAGTGCATCGCTTTTGGTTAAGGCATCCATAACCTTTGTTTTAATAGTGGCCCTATCATCAGGCACTATTCCCCCAAGTATCGGGAAGGCTCCGTCCTCAGCAGCGGCCGCCGCCAGCGAATAGCTGTTTATATCCCATATCTTACCCGGCTGGAGGTCCTCCCCCGGCGGGATAAGCTCATCCCCTGTGGAAATAATGGAGACCCGCGGCCTTTTGAATACCGGCACCCTCTCCAGCCCGACGCTTGCCAGCACACCCACGTGCTGCGGCCTGATAACGGTCCCTTTTTCCAGCACTACCCCACCGGCCTTTATATCCTCGCCGCGACTTATGGTATTCTCCCAGGGCCCTATGGGTTTGTAAACGGCTATACTACCGCTACCAAGGTCTTCGGTGTCCTCTACCATGACCACCGCATCGCTTCCCTCCGGAAGCATTCCCCCGGTGGGCACATAGGCACAGCTGCCTACATTAATATTAATATCGGCGTTACTGCCTATCATCACCTCGCCCGCCATATCAAGCAGTGCGGGCAGGCTGTCGCTGGCTCCAAAGGTATCCCTTGCCCTTACGGCATATCCGTCCACCACCGATTTGTTGAAATCCGGTACGCTGTATACCGCCTTAATATCCTCTGCGGCAACCCTTCCCGGAGCCTCCAAAAGCCCCACCTCTTCGCTCTCCACCACAAATCCTCCGAAGTGTTCCATTATTGTGTTTTGTACCTCCGATACGTCCTTAACCTTAAGCAGCAAACAAAACCCTCCTGTCAGTAAACAATCTCTCCCCCAAGGAATCCCCGGGTAAGCTCCGAATCCGGATTGCTGAAAAATTCTTTGCTTTCCCCCGCTTCTATCACCCTGCCGTCCATCAAAAGATAAGCCCTGTCCGCCAACCTCTTTGCCTGGAAAACGTTATGGGTTACAAAAATGATGGTAGCACCTGATTCCTTCAGAAAGTCCCTTAGCACCTTCTCTATTATAATAATGCTCTCCGGGTCGAGATTGGCGGTGGACTCGTCCAGAAGCAGAAGTCCCGGCTTAAGCACCAGCGCCCTGGCCAGAGCCACCCTTTGCCTTTCGCCGCCCGACAGGGTTCTCGCGTTCCTATGCAAAAATAAGTTAAGGTCAAGGGCCTCGGCCCACTTTAATGCCCGCTCCCTTAGTATGGACTTATTCATCCCCCGGTATTTCAACCCGGAGATTATATTGTTGTATACACTGGTGTTAAACAGATATGAACGCTGCATAACCAGCGTAATATCTCTTCTGACGGCCTGGAAGTCCCTCTGCCGGTCACTGTATAAAATCCTGCCTGTATTTGCCTCGACAAGCCCTGCAATTATACCAAGCAGCGTGGATTTGCCCGAGCCGTTGGGGCCCATAAGCACATGGAACCTGCCCTCTTTAAAGGACAGCTTTTCAATGTCCAGTACCCTTACCCCATCGTATTCTTTTACTAGGTTCAAAACTTGTACCCTCAAGTCTATGCCCCCTGAACTTTTTGCAGGATTATATTTATAAGGAAAAACAGCAAAAGCAGCACTATGCCAATGGCTATGGCCTGGTCAAAATTGCCCATATTGGTCTCAAGGACTATGGCGGTGGTCATTACCCTGGTGTAGCGCTTTATGTTACCGCCCACCAGCATTACCGCACCCACTTCCGAAATGGCTCTCCCGTACCCGGCAATCAGCGATGACCCGATGGAGGTTCTAAATTCTCGGATAAGAGTCCACAGCATTTGAAGCTTACCCGCGCCCAGTGTATAGGCGGTGTTTTTGACAAGGGTGCCCCTGTCCTTAACCGCCGCCATGGTTACCCCTGTGATGATGGGGGATATAAGAAGTACTTGGGCTATCACCATAGCCTTCGGGGTATGCAGTATCCCCAGATACCCCAAGGGTCCGCTCCTTGAAAGAAAAAGATATACCAAAAGGCCCGCTATGACCGGGGGAAGCCCCATAAGAGTGTTTATTATCATAACAACTGTTTTTCGTAGCGGGAATTCCTTCATCCCTATCACTATCCCCGCCGGCACCGAAAACGCCATGGAGATTAAAACCGAAATAAAGGAGACACTAAGAGAAAGGCCTATAATACTATAGACCTCTCTATCTCCTGAAAATATCAGGCTTAGTGCCCCCCTAAAACCCTGTAGAATATTCTCCATAGAAATCCGTCCTATTCTGCGTTTGGAACGAACAGGCTTTGCCCGTATTCATCCTTTCCAAACTCGGATATCTTTTGCTGCACCTCATCCGAAATTATCCATTCTACAAACCTATCGGCACCCTTTTTGTTAATTCCTTCATGCTTTTCCGGGTTAACCTTTATTACCCCGTACTGGTTAAACATACGCTCGTCACCTTCCACCAGTATTACAAGGTCAAGGTCATCCATCATTGAAAGATAAGTCGCCCTGTCGGTCAAGGTGTACGCCTCTTGCTCGCTGGCAAAGTTCAGCGTCGCTCCCATTCCCTGGCCCACCGACTTGTACCAGTCGCCGGTAGGTTCCACTCCGGCGGCCTGCCACAGTTCCAGTTCCTTTTTATGGGTTCCGGAATCATCCCCCCTGGAACTGAAGATCGCCTTTTTTTCACTAATGGTCGCAAGAGCCTTTGCAGCATCCGAACCGGCGGTATCTTTCAGCCCCGCCGGGTCCTCTTCGGGACCGACTATTATAAAATCGTTGTACATAACCCTGTGCCTGTCCACACCGTATCCGTCATTCACAAACTGAATTTCGGTAGCCTCGGCATGAACAAGTAATACGTCCGCATCGCCGTTTTTGCCCATCTCCATCGCCTGGCCGGTACCTACCGCTACCACGTCCACCCTTGTGCTGTACTTTTCCTCAAAGTGTGGCAGTATGTCGTCCAGCAGACCCGAGTTCTCGGTACTGGTGGTGGTAGCCAGCGTGATGGGGTCCAGGGTCTCTTGCTGGGGCTGTTGTTCTTCCGGCTCCTGGGGCTGCGGTGTTTCAGCAGGAGCGCAGGATACAAGTGTAAATATAAGCAGTAGCCCGATAATAAGTACATAATACTTTTTCATTTTTTTCATACCTCCTAAATGTTTCATAACTCCGGCCGGGCCGCCCGTAATACCCTGGCACCGGCACACCGGTTGGATAAGGAGGCATGAATGCGAGTAACCACCGGGGCAGACTACTCCCACCTAAAAAATAACGGTATCCTCCATGTGGATACCGTTATAAACTCGACATTTATAACTCCTTTCCATCACGGGAGGCATAACGGTTTCCCATTACACCCTATCGGCTTGGCGTCAGGGTTTCCCTAAGACGTTCAAGCTCGGAGTTCAATTTGTTATATAATATTATACTATATCTGTATAGCTCTGTCCAGAAACAACCATTATTCCGATTGAAACGACCACCGTTCCCCGCTGTTTGAATCCATCAGCAGGCCGTATGCTTTATTCTATGAAACCCCGAATAAACGTTTAACCTTCTACCCCGGACAAAGCCGGCCAAAGTGATGTTTAACTTTTCGGCCAGCTGCACCGCCAGGGCTGTGGGTGCTGACCTTGAGGCAATAATCGGTATACCCCTTTTGGCGGATTTGACAAGCATTTCGGACGAAATTCTGCCGCTGGTAAGGGCGACCGCTTCCCCAAAATCAAGGCCCTCTTTCACCGCGTGGCCAATAACCTTATCCATTGCATTGTGCCGACCTATATCCTCGTGATAGACTTCTATCCGTCCTTCAATTCCCAATGCGCAGCTGTGTACTCCACCGGTTTTCTTAAATACCTCGGCCTTTTCGTCAAACCGTTTCATAAGCTGCAGTATGCTATCGTATCCTATGCTAAATCCATCGTTTTCTATTACCCGGGTGTCTATGGAATCCTTCACGTTATAAAAAACCGGGCCTCTGCCACAGCCGCTTGTAATGGTTCGGCTTCCATAAAGTTTGCCGGCCAGGGCACTGACTTTTTTGAGTTCTATTTCCGCGATGCCCCTTTCCTTGTCAATCCGTAGACTTCCGATATCTTTATTGCCTCTTATAAATCCTTCGGACAAAAGAAAGCCTACAACCAGGTACTCAAGGTCCTCCGGGGAACAAAGCAGCGTAACAAACTCCTTACCTGCAATAAAAAGGGTGAGGGGATACTCCTCCACCACAATGTCGGCAGCGCAGCGGACTCCCCCGTCGTCGTATTTTCTTATCTCCATTTCTTTATAATAGGACATCTTCCATACCTCCGACTTCCATCCGACTTAGAAATTCCTCAAGGTCCTTTATATGATTTAGGTTGGTAAAAACACCCAAATCCGGGCTGTATTCCCGTACCTTGTTCTCACTTATCCTTATAACATTCTTATACTTAAGCACGTCGAATATCTTGTAGATTCCTCTTTTCACACTGCGCTCAATATCTTCCGTCAGTTCTCTACTATATAGGGCATGAAAGGGCTCTATCCAGCTGCCTTTTTCGGAAATGACCGCGTGGGGCAGTTCCTCTTGGGCAATCTCCGTCATGTACTTGGCGTACTCCGGTGAAACGATGGGCATGTCGCATGCGGTTAGAAAAGCATATTGGCTCTTTGAATGCATAAGCCCCGCATGGATACCCCCCAGGGGTCCGGAATCCCTCAGTATGTCGCTTGTAATCCTTGCGTCCAGTCCCGAAAAACCGTCCGGGTTGTTGGTAACCACAATTATATCATCGAATACTTTTCGTAGCTGCTTAATAATCAATCCGACTATGGGCTGGCCGCATATTTCCATGAGGGCCTTATCAAAGCCCATTCTTTTGCTTTTGCCCCCTGCAAGTATTATGGCTGTGCCAAATAGTCTCATATACCCACCGTCCCTGCTAAATAATCAAAAGCGCCATAGGCGCTTTTGATTATATTATACCATATTATTAAGCTGTCTAGGCAGCAGCTTTTTCTTCCTTCTTGCAGCCCTTGTACACATACCAGTAAACCCAGCTGACTACAACGGCACCACCAATTATGTTACCTATGGTTACTGGTATTATGTTGTTTGTTAAGAAGGTACCCCAGTTTACAGCCGCCAGCTTTTCCGCCGCAAGGCCGGAAACTTCTGCAAACTGTGCATTGGCCTTTGCCAATATTCCCACCGGGATAAAGTACATGTTGGCTATGCTGTGCTCAAAACCGGAAAGCACGAACAGCATTACAGGGAACCAGCATGCCCATATCTTGCTTATAAAGTCCTGCGCACCTATTGCCATCCATACCGCCAGTACAACCAGTATGTTACAAAGGATTCCCCTTATTACTGCCTGGGCAAAGGTCATGCTTACCTTGGCACTGGCCACCTTTATCGCCGTTGCACCTAAGCCCCCGCCGCTGGTGGTCAGAAGCCCTGAACCTATGACCAGGAATGCAATAAGAAGCGAGCCGATTAGGTTGCCTATATACACAAAAACCCAGTTCTTAAGCATTTGGTTTAGCGTTACGTCCTTATTGAGGTATGCCACCGCAATAAGGTTATTGCCAGTAAAAAGCTCCGCGCCGCACATTACTACAAGCATAAGTCCAACCGGGAATACTGCTGCGCCTACGAACTTTGAAAGGCCTACGTTTTCAACGCTGTGGGATACCATGCCGCTGGCGAAGGCCCCGAAGGCTATGAACGCGCCTGCGAAAATGCCAAGAAGCATCATCTGGGATGTCTTAAGAGAACACTTGCCCTTGCCTACACCTATCATGGCGTCGGCTATTCCTGCCGGTGCTAAAAATCGCTTTTCCATAAATATTATTGCTCCTTTCATTTATTATGGTAGGGGAAGCAGGAGAACCAATCCCCTGCCCCCTCTGAAGCCTTCTCCGGCTGATAAGTTATCTTATCAGCTGTTCCGCTGATGGGCTTCATGAAACGGCAGCGCATGCTTATAAATGGTTTAGCCAGGAAACTCGCCGAGGCTTCGCAGTAAGCCCGTAGATTTGGCAGGACGCCAAATCAGGCTTTTCGCGCCATGGATGGCGCATAAAATGCGTTAGGGCTTTCAAGAAGCAAGGTGTAAGTTTCCTCTAAAACATTTTCGCATAAGCGGGTATTCATGAAGCCTTATGCTCATGCAAGACTAATGAATCATCACCTAGTACCTAACTTACCTTTTCCACCTTAACGGCGCATACCTTAAGCTCGGGTATCTTGGCTATTTCGTCAAATACCGGGTTTGTCAGCTTATTGGCCGCACCCTCCGCAAAGTGGAAAGGCATGAATACCACTCCATCCTCAACAATATCGGTTACCTTTGCCTTGACTTTTACGTTGCCCCTTCTTGAAGTTACCTTAACCATGTCGCCATCGTCTATTTTGAGCCTTCTGGCGGTATGCGGGTTTATCTC
>JAAYJF010000029.1 GCA_012523075.1 Clostridiales bacterium
CCTTTGTCATGCTAAGCGTCCCCCTTTGTCATCCTGAGCAAAGCGAAGGACCTTGCGTAAGCGAAATACAGGTCTTTCAGTCGTTCCTCCTTCAGTATGACACATCTTATGTAAATCTATTAACACTTTATATGTAGTATCTTCAGCCCAAAACATCTACCCTTACTCTAGCACCCAGAACCTAGCACCTGTGATCTGTAATGTTCAACCCAATAGTCCTACCCCAACTCTAATACCTGGTGCCTGTAACCGTAATCTGTGATCTGTGATATGTATCATTGTACTATTTCCTTAATAAGAACCGGTTTATGCACCGGTCCCTCCGCTACCGTCACAGCGCTCCTTATAAGTTCAACCGCCTGTTCCAGGTTCGCCCTGCTATTTATATGCAGCGTGGCGATGGCCTGCCCCTTCCTAACCGGCATGCCTATCTTTTTATTCATCAACAGTCCCACCGCCGGGTCGATTACGTCTTCTTTTTTGCTTCTTCCTGCTCCCAGCAGCATAGCGCCAATACCTATTTTTTCTGCGTCGAGGGATGTAATATATCCGTGGCTTTCCGCCCGTACAATGACCTGCTCCTTTGATTTGGGCAATATCCTGTCAGGATACTCAATCACATCGGGGTCCCCGCCCTGGTTCTTAATAAACTCTCTAAATTTGCTCACAGCCCTGCCGGAGGTAACAATCCCGTCTATCATACGCCTGCCCTGCCCCCAGTCGCTTGCTTTTTCACCCAAAATCAGCATTGCCGCCCCCAGTTCCCTGCACAACCCGTAAAAATCCTCCGGCCCTTCGCCCTTTATTGTATCAATGGCTTCTCTGACCTCAAGGGCATTACCCACTGCATTACCGAGGGGCTGACTCATGTCGCTTATTACCGCCATTGTCCTTTTCCCCGAAGAATTCCCTATATGTACCATTGTCCTGGCAAGTTCCAGCGCATCCTTTGTTTCCTTCATAAATGCACCGCTCCCTACTTTGACGTCCAGCAGTATACCATCCGCCCCCGCTGCCAGTTTTTTGCTCATTATGCTACTGGCAATAAGCGGGATGTTATCTATGGTAGCGGTAACATCCCTCAGCGCATACAGTTTCTTGTCCCCGGGAGCGATATTCCCCGTCTGCCCGATAATGGCGACGCCTATCCTTCTGACGGAATCGATGAACTCTTCGGCGGTAAGTTCCGGCTTAAACCCGGGTATGGATTCCAGTTTGTCTATCGTTCCACCGGTATGCCCCAGTCCCCGGCCGGACATTTTGGCCACCGGTATACCCGCCGCCGCCACAATGGGGGCCAGCACTAAGGAGGTTTTATCCCCGACGCCGCCGGTGCTGTGTTTATCCACTTTTATTCCCGGTATAGCGGACAGGTTTACCTGCTCTCCGGATTCCCTCATGCACCGGGTAAGCATCACCGTTTCATGCGGTGACATGCCCTGGATAAAGACAGCCATCAGAAAGGCTGCAGCCTGATAATCTGGTATACTTCCGTCTACGTAACCATCAATAAAGAACTTTATCTCTGTGTATTCAAGTACTCCATTATCCCTTTTTTTCTTAATGATATCGTACATCCTCATATCTATTCACTCCCCTTCAGGATTTCTTTAAGGAAGCTTTCACCAAAAGAATAGCCTTTTATATTAAGCGCTTGGGCAGCAGTTGCTCCTATATCCGCGAAGGTCTTTCTGGTACCAATATCTACACCCTTTCTAACGCGGACGCCGTAAGCCAGTATCGGAACGTATTCCCTCGAATGGTCAGTGCTTTCGGTGGTCGGGTCGCACCCGTGGTCTGCGGTGATTATCAACAGGTCTTTCTCATTCATACAATCTATAATACCCGTTAGCTCCTGGTCAAACTCCTTCAGTGCTATACCGTATCCCTCAACGTTGTTCCTATGACCGTATATCATGTCAAAATCAACTAGATTTGTAAAGATAATTCCATTTCCCTGCTCCTTTATGTATTCCCTTGTCCTTAATATGCCTTCCCTGTTGCTCTTGGTGTGCACGTGCCTAGTTATTCCTTTTCCGTTGAATATGTTGAATATTTTCCCTACCGCTGTTACGGTATGGCTCTCATCGACAGCATAGTCAAGCAGTGTTTTACCCGGTGGGTCCACCGAATAGTCCCTTCGGTTGGACGTCCTTTTAAATGCCCCGGGCTCGCCCCTGAAGGGCCTTGCTATTACCCTGGCAACCATATGCTCGCCGGTAAGCATTTCCCTTGCCAGACGGCACATTTCATAGAGCCTTTCAAGGGGTAGTACCTCCTCGTGGGCCGCCACCTGGAACACGCTGTCGGCGGATGTATAAATAATCGGATATCCGGTTTCCATATGCTCCTTTCCCAGTTCCTCAATTATCGCAGTACCCGAAGCCACTTTGTTACCCAGCACCGGTACTCCGATAAACCTCTCAAAAGCCTTCACCACTTCCCTAGGGAACCCATCCGGGTATGTGGGAAAGGGTTTATCCAGCACTATACCGGTCATCTCCCAGTGACCCGTTAAGGTATCCTTTCCCTTTGACAATTCCATCGCCCTGCCGTAACAGCCAATGGGGTCTTCATGCTCCCTTATATACTCGGTACCCTCAATATTCCCAAGTCCTAGTCGCTCCAGGTTGGGAAGCGAAAAACCATCAATATCCCTGTATATATGTCCCAAAGTGTTGCTTCCCACGTCCCCGTAAAGATGAGCATCCGGAAGCGCTCCTATACCCACGCTGTCCAACACAATTATAATAACCCTGTTTAACAATCCGCTCCCTCCCTTCCGCTGTTAATCCCTACCAGTATTATACCAAACTCACACAATAGTTTAACAAATTACAAATAAAAAAGGGCTTTACGCCCTCGGATGTGCCTTGTTATATACTTCTTTGATTCTGTTTCTTGTTATCTGGGTGTAAACCTGCGTAGTGGAAATATCCGAATGACCCAGCATTTCCTGAACCGATTTCAAATCCGCACCGTTTTCTATGAGGTGAGCAGCAAAGGAATGCCTCAGCGTATGGGGAGTTATGTCCTTCTTTATCTTTGCTTTATTCTTATAACCTTTTATAATTTTCCAGAAACCCTGACGGGTAAGCCTCTCCCCTTTATAGTTAACGTACAACGCCTTTACAGACTTGTTTTTGACAAGTTCGGGTCTTATTTCGCAAACATATCTGCCGAGTATATCCAGTGCTATGGTACCCACTGGTATTATTCTTTCCCTGTCGTTGTTCCGGGAGCATCTAATATAACCCAGTTCAACGTTTATGTCGTCAAAGTCCAGCGAAACCAGTTCCGAAACCCTTATGCCGGTTGCATACAAAAGTTCCAGCATGGATTTGTCCCTTATACCCTTCGCGTTGTTGATATCAGGCTGCTCGAGCAACAGCTCCACTTCTTTGCTGCTTAATATCACCGGTAGCTTTTTCTCCACCTTTGGGGACTCTAAGTCCAACGTCGGGTCTCTGTCTATTATTCTTTCGGAGGCCAGGTACTGGTAGAAAGCCCGGATGGATGCCAGATTTCTGGAAATGGTTGAAGTGGCTCTACCGTTCTTTTGCATATACAGCAGGTAGGTTATTATGGTGGTCTTGTTGGTATTCTTAAAGCTTGCTATGTTCTTACTTTTGATGTACTCTATGTACTGTCTCAAATCCCTACTGTAGGATTCGACGGTATTGTCGGAAAGCTTGCGCACGTTTCCCATGTAATTTATGAACCTATCCAGTTTATCGTTCATTTAGCCTGGACTCCTTTACCCGGTTTATATACTATTTCTTTATTTCAACAAAAATTTAAAAACTCCTCTAAATAATTCCTTATATACTACTAAAAACTATATTTTTTTATAATGCATTTAAAATTCTGCATATCCTAAATGTAACTTGATAAAGAATTTACACAGGTGTCATCCCCAGCGTTTCTGTCATCCCAAGCGAAGCAGTCGTCATCCTGAGCGAAGCGAAGGATCTTATGTCTATGTCTAAAAGATTCTTCGGGCTTCGCCCTCAGAACGACGGAGTCGGATTCTTCACTACGTTCAGAACGACATAAGAGCGTGTCGGATGCTCCACCATGTTCTTAAGCGACAAAGTCGTATTCTCCGGGCTTTGTTTCTTAAGAATAACAGGTAAAGAACGCCCTCAGAGTAACAGATAAAAAATGTAATATTTCTAGTGCATTGTTTTACATATTATTCCCTATAAGTGCCAAAAAATTCTATGAGTTTAAAAAACCCACCCAAAAGGTGGGTTTTTCTCCAATATAAACGCCTGCCTACAGAACGTCGTCGGCACAAGTGTACTCCAAGCCCTGGTCATCCGCGACAGCTTTGTAGGTTAGCTTGCCCTTGTACGTGTTAAGACCTCTTTTTAGCGCTATATCCGCCTTCATTGCTTCCTCGGCGCCCATGTTTGCTATCTTAAGTGCATAGGGCATGGTTGCGTTGGTAAGAGCGAAGGTGGATGTACGCGGAACGGCACCGGGGATATTGGGCACCGAATAGTGAACAATGCCGTGTTTTATGAATGTGGGGTCGGCATGGCTTGTAACCCTGTCTATGGTCATAACTGTGCCACCCTGGTCTATCGCAACGTCTACTATGGCTCCACCTTTGTTCATGCTTTTAACCATTTCCTCGGTTACCAGCTTTGGAGCCTTAGCACCGGGGATGAGTACCGCTCCTATCAGCAGGTCGGCACCCTTCAATGCCTCGGCTATATTGTAGCTGTTGGATATTAAAGCCTTTAGCTTGTTTCCGAATATGTCATTCAGGTAGGCAAGCCTTTTAACGCTTACGTCCAGCACCGTTACATCGGCGCCAAGACCAACCGCCATTTTTGCAGCATTGGCTCCAACGTTACCGCCGCCTAGGACTACCACTTTGGCGGGAGCAACGCCGGAAACTCCTCCAAGAAGCATTCCTCTGCCGCCGGACATCTTCTCCAGCAGCCTTGCTCCTATCTGAACGGCCATCCTGCCCGCCACTTCGCTCATGGGGGCTAGAAGCGGCAACGAGCCATCCTCGGGCTGCACCGTCTCGTAGGCTATACCTATTACTTTTTTGTCCAGCATCGCCTTTGTCAGTTCCGGCTCGGGCGCCAGGTGCAAATAGGTAAATATTATCTGGTTTTCTTTCATTAGGTCATACTCCTCCGGCAGCGGCTCCTTTACCTTCAAAATCATATCTGCCTGCTTAAAAACTTCTTTTGGAGTGTCTAGCATAACTGCGCCGGCCGATGCGTATTCCTCGTCGGTAATGCTGCTACCCAGCCCTGCCGTTTTTTCAATAACAACCTTGTGTCCCGCCTTAATAAAGGCTTCGACTCCGGCTGGTGTTATTGCTACCCTATTCTCGTTTGCTTTGATCTCCCTTGGTACTCCAATAATCATAATACACACTCCCCTATGTATATTTTTCGGATGATGTTATACAGCTTTGCCAGCCAGTTATATAACATCCCTTTATTCTATTCGCTATTCTTTGAGAAATTCCTTTAATTAACACTAATCTTTTAGCTGGAAAACAACTTGATAAATACCGGGGTTATGTATCCTTCGACAAGGGAACCAACAAAAAGTATTAATAGAGACACAAAAATATTAAAAGAATACAATGTCAGCTCGCTTGAAAAACTCTTTTTTGATTTAGCCTTTCTCCTTCGTAGCATTGAAATGGAAAAGGAAATACCCAGCACGCCCGCCACCAATATGCCGGGTACAATAAGCAGATTCTGAGGCAGGACCGCCGCCAGCGCAAATAGCAGCCCCCTAAGGCCCATACCTTCTACCAGGAAGCTTACCGAAAATCCTAATATAAATCCTTTTATTCCAACAATAAGCAGAATTAAAGGAATGCCTATTACGGTGATTCCCAGAACCCAGATTATCAGAACAAACTGGGAATTGTTCAATAAAGATTGTTTAAACACCGCCGCCGACTGCACCGGTTGTTCGTCCAGGATATTGAAGAAACTCTGAAAATAGCTAATAAGCTCTTCCTTTTGCACCGACGACAACGCATCCACCGTAAAAGCCCCCGCCGCAATACCTGACACAAAAAATACCAGCACAAAAAAATATATGGGCAGGTTGTTTTTTATCTGCTTTTCTACAGCCTTTCTAAGAACCATCCCCCAAAAACACCTCCGGGCACAGCCTTTACCAAAATTCCGCTTTAGTAAATGTTATGCCCGTTTGTCCTTCTTTATGTCAGTTCATTTATTCGGTTTAAAATAAGAATACCGGTAATGGTTTTTCCGTCCCTTATGCCGCCGGACAAAACCATATCCAGCGCTTCTTTTTGGCCTATTTCAACGGTATCCACCACTTCGTCTTCGTCCGGGTGTTTCTCGCCCCTGTCAAGGCCGGTAGCATAGAACAAATGCATAACCTCATTTGAAAAACCCGGGGACGTATAAAAGGTCATTATGTAACGGATATCCGAGGCCCGGTACCCCGTTTCCTCCTCAAGCTCCCTTGCGGCGCACTCCTTCGGGTCCTCACCCTTTTCCAGCTTGCCCGCCGGCAGTTCCAAGAGCTCTCGCTCCACCGCTTTCCGGTACTGTCTTACCATGACAATATCCCCGTTTTTCTTTAACGCTAAAATTCCCACAGCCCCGGGGTGCTCCACCACCTCCCGGAGAGCGGTCCGCCCGTTACCCAATTCCACGCTGTCCAACCTTAGGTTGATTATACTGCCCCTGTACACAGTGCGGCTTTCGAGGGTCTTCTCCATACTTTTCTTCCCCCTTTGTTCTGGAATAAATCAAAGCTTACTTGAATATAATAGCAAAAACACCTTTGGGAGGTCTTATCTATGTATAAAATAACTACTCCCCGCCGGCTTTACCTTGTAGGCAGCCTCCGTGATGTGCTGGATTACCTGAAACTTCTGGGCAATACCGGCCTTACCCTTAAGCAGTACCTGAAACAGCAAAGCACCCTATAGAATCAGTTCTTCAAGGGCCTTTGCCGCAGCACCTACACTCAAAAAAAAGTCCCTGTCCTCCTCGGGGCCTCTGCCCATAGTGGTGGTTCTTAGGCCAAAGTCCTCCATTGCTTGGAATACCTTCTCCCCGCTATTAAATACGATTGTATGCTTTTTTCCAATACCATTATCCGAAACCTGCCTTTGTATGTAATCCATTTTTGGCCCCTCAAGCCGGGGCAGCGGCACATAGGCCCTGGTCTTTGCGATCTCCTTCAGCACGGTCAGTGAATGATGGCTTATGCCCCTATGCCTTGTTCTGCCATCGGCAAAGCTTATCCTTACCACCGCCACCGGCAGCCCACCCAGCGTATTGATACCGTCTATAATATAGCCCTGCTCCACCCCTGAGAAACCGTATGCGGTACTGGTCCCAGCTATTCCAGGGCCCATTCCTACCACCACAAGATCGCATTTTGCCGCCAAAGTCGCGGCAATTATACCGGTATAAAAATTAACTGTTTCCATGTCGCCACCAAAGGCGTTCCCTGAGGTAATGGTAACATCCAGCAGTCCCTTTTTTTTAAGCCTGTCAACAGTCCTGCTAAATGCGATGGGAAGTGCAGCACCATCGGTCATTATATAACCAATTTTCACAGTTGGCCAGCTTTTTTTAACCACCGCACAAAAAGGTGCCAGCATACTGTGAAGAGGTATCGAGACCACCGGCCTTCCCCTTAAGCCTTTGAAACCGGTTATCAGATGATGGTAACGGCTTTGCTGCTCCTCTGCCGCAAAGCATTTTACCTGCAAAGGGGTATATCTAAGTTTCATTATATGGCCGGGGCCGGATAGGTCACCGGATGTGCTATCCAGGTTGGCGATTACAAAATGGTATCCACCGGTCCCGAGACCAAGGTGTTGGGCTGTAGTGTTCAACAATACTCTGTCCCCCTCCCTTACGCAACCTGTCATGTCCACATACACCAGCGCCTTTGAATCACCTCCTTCCGTTTTTACCCGGATTTCCTGGACCCCTTCCCTTTCGGACAGTATCCCGGTTACAATGCCTTCCCTTGTTCTAATCATCAAGCATGACCACTTCCCTTGTTACCAACCCCGTCTATGTACCGGAGGATTCTGTTCCGGTTAATAAACTTGGTGAAGGAGAATTTTTCAGCAGCAATATGCAAAAGTACCAGCACTGTAACTATCAGCGCCTTTTGTACAAGGCCTGTGCCAAGGCAATAATAAATCCCCAGGGCGGCCCCCACCCCGTTGGAACCGGCATCCCCCAACA
This sequence comes from Clostridiales bacterium, assembly GCA_012523075.1. Lineage (GTDB taxonomy): Bacteria > Bacillota > Clostridia > Ch29 > Ch29 > JAAYEV01. The sequence goes on from JAAYJF010000029.1 coordinate 8,232, forward strand.
TGCCTTTTCGTCCCATTTCATAGGGAAGGTATGCGGCAAGCCCCCCGGCAAGGGGATACAAAACATACCAGTGTTCCCTGAAAGCCGGCATTAAAAATGTTACCCCCCATGCCAGGAAAAAGGTCTTTATTGCCCTTCCTGGCCTTAAATCAAGCAGGTTTATTAGATTTGTGAAAAGCATAACAATAATACAGTTAAGAAACCCTTCAAGAAACCGGGCTGAAATTGGCACAGAAACCATGACGGCGGTCATACCCCCGACGAGGGCTTTATAACCCCCGGTGGTAAGTTTCCCGCCAAACAGGCAGCCAAAATGCCCCTTAAGCCCCTTTGTATCGCCATCACCCAGCAGGTCGTCCACAATACCCGCAAGGGACATTACAGAAATCCCTAGAGTGACAGGCAGTATTAGCCGTACATCCGCCCCTTCTATATACATAAGAACAATGCTGCCCGCCAAAACCGGCAGTAAAAGGCCAATTCCCATGCCGGTAGAAATCCACTCGCCCAGGTAGTTTTTTTTGAGCGCCCCCGGGACCTCCAGCATTTGCTTTATATAGGGCATTATAATAAAAGCAACCGCAGCGGCTGCAACAAAGGCTGTTACCATAACCTGTTATCCCTCGCTTCGCTAAGGCAATATTTCAAAATATCGCAGAACTGCTTTCCCCTGTGCAAAAACCCTCTTAAGTTTCTGCCGCTCTCCCGATGATACATATTTACCGGCACTTCCACAACCCTGTATCCCAAATTCAATGCTTTTATATTCAACCCCACCTCAGTGGCAAAACCCTCCGGCACAGGACCAATGCCTGACAACACTTCCCTTCTTACCGCCCTTTGGCCCGACAACCCGGCATCAAGCTCAATACCGGTACTTTTTTTAACCAGTGCCCTGGCCAGCTTTTTTACAAATCCAAAGCCTCCCTTAACGGAGGACGGCGGCAGTATACCGATGGTCATGTCCGCCTCCCCGGCCAGTACCGGCTTCACCAGTTTATACAGCTCCGATGCGCTCTGACCCGTATCGGCGTCTACAAAAACCACCACCCCGGAATGAACCTTTGAAAGGCCTTCATTAAGCGCATTTCCCTTGCCGCGGTTGACGCTAAGCCTAATTACGTCCGCTCCAGCTTCCCGGGCAGCCTCCGCGGTTTTGTCGGTGGAACCGTCATCCACCACCAAGATCCTGTCGGCAACACCGGAGAACTTGACTCCGTATATGGTGCGGGTTATGTACTCTGCCTCATTATACGCCGGTATCAATACCGTAACCTGCTGCTTCATATCCAAAACCTCCTACTTGTTGTTCCCATAATGGTCAGGGATGAATGCCTGGGCACTATCCTTAACCCCATAGTGTCCCGCGTTACCCTGAAGCACCTTGATTAGTGAATATTGGCCAATGATGCTTTCAATATTGTCCACCGAGGATATTCCCGCATCAATAAAGGTTTTTATGAACGAAGTTTCGCAGTCAGACCTTTCCACCCCAACCACCGGGATATTGCTTTTCTTTATTGCTTCTATTAGGGCATCGTCAAGCCTGGCAGCCATTTCCGGCTCCCCAGCGGTTCCTCCTGCAATCA
>JAAYJF010000070.1 GCA_012523075.1 Clostridiales bacterium
AATGACATGATAGACTTCGCGAAGTACGCCTTCAACAAATCCCACGCAGCGGCCTATGCGGCGCTGGCCTATCAGACAGCATGGCTGAAATGCTATTATCCCGTTGAATTCATGGCCGCCCTTCTGACAAGCATAATGGGCAACAGCAAGAAGGTATCGCAGTATATAGAATGCTGCAGGAGGATGGGGATAGAGGTCCTGCCCCCCGATATAAACGAGAGCGAAGCTGCCTTTACCGTGGTGGAGGACAGAATCCGGTTCGGGTTGGCGGCGGTTAAAAATGTAGGTCTAAGCGCCGTTAAGTCAATAACCGATGCGCGGCACAGGGGCGGAAGGTTCTTAAGCCTTTCAGACCTCTGTGACAGAGTGGATTCCACCCACGTGAACAAAAGAGCCCTAGAAAGCCTAATAAAGGCCGGCGCTTTGGATTCGCTGGAAGGAAAACGTTCCCAGTATATGGCGGTATACGAGAGGATCGCTGACAGCGTTTCGCAGATTAAGAAGAACAATATAAAGGGCCAGATTTCGCTTTTCGATGCGCCGGAGGTTGGTGGGGATACCGTAGCACCGAAAGACTACCTGCCGGATAGAGGAGAGTTTGACAAGAAGACGCTGCTAAACTTTGAAAAAGAAATGCTGGGGCTTTATATAAGCGGGCATCCGCTGGACGAATACAGGGAACAGCTTAAGGTCAATTCCTCGGTTAACACATATCAACTGGAGCTTTTGACCGAACAGGAAAATCTGGTGGGCGATGCGGCTCCCGGCCTTGCCGATGGCAGCATTGTCCGGATTGCGGGAATGGTTGCCGATAGAAAGAACAAGACCACCAAGAACGATGAACTGATGGCCTTTGTGACGCTGGAGGACCTTTACGGCACGGTAGAACTCATAGTTTTCCCAAGACTCTACCGGTCCTGTATGGAGCTTCTTACCGAGAACAAAATAATAGTGGCGGAGGGACGGCTAAATCTTAGGGAGGATGAGGAGCCCAAGATAGTCTGCGAAAGAATCAAACCAATGATCACAGGGGAAAGGGACAAAGGGTCCGACGGTCGCAGGGGTAAGCTGTACCTGAGGATTCCAAAGGGTTCTTCGCCCGGGATGCTGGAGGATATAAAGGAGGTTCTTCATCAAGCCAAAAGGGGGAATATCCCTGTTCTCATCTGTTTTGAGGAGGAGGGTAAAAAGCCCATGATGGCGGGCAGAGACCTGTGGGTGATGGTGGACGAAAGCCTTCTTGACAGGCTGGAGCGCATGCTGGGAAGCTCGCATATTGAAATATGTTAATGGTCCCTTGTGCTGGTGGAATTTCATGTATGGTATAATAGCAATGCAAGCTGTATTCTGGAAATCTTTATATGGGTGGTGTGACCATGTGGACGATTGTTTATATGGCTGCAGACCGGGAAACGGCGGACAGGATAAAGGATATCCTGGAAGAAGAATGCATATTGGTAAAGATAAGACCCGGCCAGAAGTGTTCATGCGGCGAAGGCTATTACGAGGTGCTGGTCCCCGAAAGCGAAATAGAGGAAGTAAAGTGCTGTCTTTACCGGGCCGGTGTATAGACAATTTTCCAGGGAGGGGGGCAGGAGTTGGTACGTATGAGGAATAAAAGCATTGCGGTTCTCACAAGCGGCGGTGATGCACCGGGCATGAATGCCGCCATAAGGGCGGTGGTAAGGACCGCAATATTTCACGGTTTGAAGGTTTTAGGTGTAAGGAAGGGCTATGAAGGACTTATAAAGGGAGAAATGTTTGAAATGTCGCTGTCTTCGGTGGCGGATATAATCCACAGGGGAGGTACCATGCTGCAGACCGCCAGAAGCCCCGAATTTGCCACCCCCGAGGGAAGGGAAAAGGCCCTAAACATGATGGAGGTATTCGGCGTCCAGGGCCTTGTGGTGATAGGCGGGGACGGTTCTTTCAGGGGGGCCAGGGACCTTGCCAATATGGGCATTCAGGTGATAGGCGTGCCGGGGACAATAGACAACGATATCCCTTATTGTGACCGTACTATTGGGTTTGACACGGCGGTAAATACTGTTGTGGAAGCAATTGGAAGGATAAGGGATACAACCTCTTCCCACAATAGGGCAAACATAATAGAGGTAATGGGCAGAAATTCGGGGGACATCAGCCTTTACGCCGGTCTTGCCGGCGGAGCGGAGAGCATTATTATACCAGAGGTCAACGCCAGCGTGGAGGACGTGTGTAAAAGGATTATGCATGGCAGGAACCGGGGCAAGCTGCACAGCATAATAATACTGGCGGAGGGGGTAGGCGGGGCCTTTGAAATGGCGAAGGCTATCGAGGGAAAGATAAGCGTTGAAACCCGGGTTACCATACTGGGTCATGTGCAGAGGGGCGGCAGCCCCAGCGCCTTTGACCGGATACTGGCCAGCAGGCTGGGCGCAAAGGCGGTGGAACTGCTGTTGGAGGGCGATACTTCTAAGATGACGTCGCAGTACCGCAGCGAAATTGGGGCATTTGATTTCGATGAGGTTTTATCGGCAAAAAAGGAGTTTTCCGGTGAGATATATTCATTGGCCAGGATACTCTCTATATAGGAGGAAGGTGTATGCGTAAGACAAAGATTGTCTGTACCCTTGGGCCTGCTACAGAGGATACGGGGACTTTAAGGGAAATGATAGAGGGCGGTATGGACGTGGCGAGGCTTAATTTCTCCCACGGCAGCCACTCCCAGCATCTTGATATGCTAAACAAAGTTAAGAAACTTAGAGAGGACCTTGGAAGGCCGGTGGCCCTGCTACTGGATACAAAGGGGCCGGAGATAAGGGTTAAGACCTTTGTGGGCGGCAGGGCAGTCCTCAGGGAGGGCAGTAATTTTACCCTTACCACCCGGGAGGTAGAAGGTAGTGACAGTATAGTAAGCGTCACATACCAGGGCTTCCCGGAGGACGTGGACATTGGATACAAGGTGCTGTTGGACGATGGGCTTTTGGAGCTTCGGGTAGAGGAAGTCAAGGGCCAGGACGTGGTGTGCCGGGTAGAAAACGGCGGCGAGATAACCAACAACAAGGGGGTTAACCTTCCCGGTGCCCTGGTTAGGCTTCCGGCAATAAGCGAAAAAGACAGGGATGATATACTTTTTGGTATACATAACGATGTGGATTTTATAGCCGCCTCCTTTACAAGAAAGCCGGAGGATATTCTGGAAATACGCAGGATACTTGAAGAAAACGGTGGCGGTAACATTCAAATTATAGCTAAGATAGAGAACCAGCAAGGAGTAGACAATCTGGATGCAATACTGGAAGTAGCGGACGGAATAATGGTAGCCCGGGGGGACCTGGGTGTGGAGATGCCCACCGAGGGGGTGCCGGTGCTGCAGAAGGAAATGATAAAAAAATGCAACCTGGCCGGCAAACCGGTTATAACGGCTACCCAGATGCTGGATTCGATGATGAGAAACCCAAGGCCCACCAGGGCGGAGGTGGCGGACGTGGCAAACGCTGTGCTGGACGGTACCGATGCGATAATGCTTTCGGGGGAGACTGCTGCGGGCAAATACCCGGTGGAAGCCATCCGGACCATGGCCAGGATTGCCGCCAGAGTGGAGGAATCCTATAGCTTCGGGATGCTGCTGGACGATGCTGCGGGAGGTAAGGATGCAACCGTAACAAATGCTGTAAGCCATGCAACTTGCACAATAGCCCGAGACCTTAATGCGGCGGCTATCATTACCGCTACCCAAAAGGGTTACACTGCGAGGATGGTGTCCAAGTACAGGCCCAACTCAGCAATAGTGGGCAGTACACCCGACGGGAAGGTGGTTAGGCAGCTCAACCTATCCTGGGGTGTATACCCAGTGCTGTCTAAGCCCTCCGACAACACCGACGATACCCTTGATACAAGCGTTAAGGCGGCGATGGGCGCCGGATACATAAAAGAAGGCGACCTGGTGGTGCTTACGGCGGGGGTTCCTACGGCGGTTACCGGTACCACCAACCTTATAAGGGTACATACCGTTGCCACAGTGCTGACCGAGGGCAAGGGAGTGGGCAACCGGTCTGCCTTCGGCAAGGTGGTGTTTATGACCGACATCGCTTCGGAAGGGGATAAGTTCCAGCCTGGCAACGTGCTGGTAATAAAGGCCGGGGAGAAGGAAATGGTGCCCTATATGGAGATGGCCTCCGCAATTATTGCCGAGGAGGGCGGCCTTACTTCCCATGCCGCCATAGTGGGGCTTAATCTGGGTAAGCCTACTGTCGTTGGTGCGGCAAAGGTATTTGAATTGTTGGAGGACGGTGAGGTAGTTACGGTGGACGGAACCACTGGCCTGATATACCGAGGTATAGCCACAGTCATGTAACGGAGGTGTAGAAAATGTATACATGGGATGCCCGGGTGAGGGCCATATACAGGGACACCGATCAAATGGGAGTTGTATACTACGGTAATTACTATGCCTGGTTCGAGACAGGAAGAAACGAATTTATCAGGTCCCTGGGCCTGTCCTATAAAGAACTGGAAGAGCAGGGCATCATGCTGCCGGTTATAGAAAGCCGGTGTACCTATAAAGTACCGGCAAGGTATGATGACCTGGTGCTTGTAAGAACTGGTATAAGTGATATTACTGGAGCAAGGATAGCCTTTGCCTACGAAGTAATAAGGGATGAAGACGGCGATTTGCTGGACTGGGGCGGTACAACACACGCCTTTGCGGACGCCGAAACCTAACAACCGGTTAATCTTAGGAAAAGATGTCCCGAGTATTACGCAAAGCTTGAGGACTGCTTGTAAGACGGAGGGTGATAAAATGCTGTTTCGGCTGATTATGCTTTTCACAATTGTTCCGTTTATTGACCTGCTACTTCTTATAAAGCTGGGGCAATACATAGGGGCCGGTTATACTGTGCTTATAGTTCTGGTTACCGGCATTGCCGGGGCTTATCTGGCCAAAAGCCAGGGTATGAGCGTACTCAGGCAGATACAGCAGGAGATGCAGGAGGGCAGGCTACCCGGCAACCCTATAGTTGAAGGGCTTTGTATACTTATGGGGGGCGTGATGTTGCTAACCCCCGGGCTTATAACCGATACACTGGGTTTTTTACTGGTTATGCCTGGTACCCGATTTATCATAAGGGAATGGCTTAAAAACCGCCTGCTGGGTATGATAGACAGGGGGCAGGTAATATTTCAGTGGAATAGATGGTAAAGCAGACAGCTGGCTGTCTGCTAGTTTGTTTCGGGGTTTAGGTACAGCGGCCGGGTAAGCGGTTTTGAAAGGCTGTAATCAGCAAAGGAATACCCGTCATTGCCGTCTATCAGTATCTGAATGTTTCGTACCGTTTCGATGGAACTGAAGGTGTACAGTATGGAATCCATCATCATATACTGCTTGTGCCTTTCATCGTTGTACGCTTCAAGGAAGGCGTCATTAAAGTCAAGCGTCAGTGTGCCGCTTAGGAAGTACACATTCAACAAATCTACATCTTCGGGCACCACCGGACCAACCATCGGGTCTTCCGGCAGGCCTTCCTTAAGGGTATCAAACAGAACATGGCACTGTTCCCTTATTGTTTCCGCCTCCAAGGTGTCCGGCCTGTAGGGGAACAGGAGGTACCTGTCAAAGGTATTGTAGGGCAGGTAAGCAGCGGGGCTTGTATCCGGCGACCATGGATTTCTCACCTCTACGCCCGGCGCAAGCTCGTCCACCCTTTTCCCGTTCAGCAGGAACTGTACCCTTCTCATTTGGGGTATCTCGGTTAAAGTATACACGATGGAATGGAGGGCCATGACCAGGTCTTCGTTGGCCTCAAGCCTTTCCGAATCGGGCTTTAGCACTACATAAACCGTAGTGCCGGAGTAATACACCTTTATGAAATCCGGTACTATTGCGCCGGTTTGCAAAGTGGTCGCAGGATCTGCGCCCATAGCCAGGTTCTCCATTGTTTTGGTCAGTATTGCTGCGTTTTCAGGAACAAACCTGGTTACCGGTATCAGGTATTTACCGCCGGTGCTGGGGAAATACAGCTTAAGGCCCATATTGTCCTTGGGCTGGTAATTAAGGCTTTTATAGTACTGCGGGTCGGATTTGTAGCCCACTTTCAATTCCAGGGGATCAATCCCCGCCAATTTTTCGTTCTCGCAATAAAACCTAAACAGATATTCCCCATCGGGGAGGCCGGTGGTTTTTTGGGATATGTCTATCTGTACAAAAAGAGGACTGTCCCTTGCGATAAGTATTTCCTCGGCCGGATTGCCGCTGTCAAGTTCAACATATTTAAGGTTTTCTACCGTTTTTCCGTCTTTGAATGCCTCTACCTTTAGGTTGTTACCGGGGTTATTCCTAATAGTTACGTTGGTGTTTGTAGTGTTTATCGAAAAATTTATAGTACCAGGGTTGAAAACTTCAGTATGGGCAGGCTGAAAGGAATAGCTTATTGACTGCTCTACGGGTATGTACAAAAGTCGATTGAGCTCAATGGGCAGACTAGAGCTTGAAAGCCCGACAATAAATATCATTATCAAGGTTAATATGCTTTTCAACAAAGGCATCAGCCCTCCCCCGACTTATTGTATGCTTCCCCCATAATCAAGAACCCATTTTTATTATATGTCAAAAATATTTAAAGGTAAACGGCATTGTGCAATTTAATTGTATAAAATTGCACAACTCCCACCCTTAAATCCCGCCTATTATGTTTTAGCGGATTGTCAACTGCTTTCCGCTATTCCTTCCTTTTTGGATTTTGCTGCCGTATACAGGCAGCGAAAGGTTATTGCAGCAAACACTATTGTACCGCCTAGCAGAGCCCATTTGCCCGGCACCTCCCCCATCAAAAGGAACACCCAGATTGGGTTAAGAATGGGTTCTATTACAGGAATAAGGGCAGCGTCAAGCGCAGACACTGATTTAATGGCCAGGGCGAACAGCAAATAGGGCAGCCCTAGCTGAAATACTCCCATAATAACAAGGGATATAAGGTCTGAACCCGAAGGGGGTGACTGCACTGCAAAGGGAAGGCCTATTACCGCGGTAAAAATGTTCCCCAGCAGTATGGCATCTAGGGAGCCTTCATCTTTTTGTTTGCGCATGAGCAATATAACCGCAGCGTATGTAATGCCGTCTATTACCGACAGAATATTTCCCCAAAGGCCCCTGGTATCCAGGTCGTCGGCGAAGAAAAGCGCCATACCGCCTACCACCACAAAAATGATTACCCAATCCATGCCGGTGGTTCTTTCCTTCAGAATAAGAAAACCAAACAGCGCAACGTATATTGGTGCGGTATACTGCAGCAGTATCACATTGGCTGCTGCGGTCATCTTGTTTGCCGTAACAAAAAGAATAACGGTTGCGGCATAGGCTATGGCGCACAGCACCTGGTCCCTTGATAAGGTGAATTTGGGCTTTCGGATAAACGCCAAAAATAGAATAGATGCAAAGACGCTTCTTACACCGGCTATCGCCAGGGGAGTGCCCTCCACTCCCTTAATCATTACTCCACCCAGGCTCCAGAGTATTGATGCCATAACAAGGTATAGTATGGCAATGGTTCTTGACCTGCCCCGTTGTCGGGCGGTTGTCTGCTCCATTTTTATATTCCCCGCTTCTGTATGTAGTGATATAAATCTATTGTATCATGCCGGCCCGCCAATTCAAAGAAGTTAATTGTACCAAGGGGAGGGTTCCCTTGGTTGCCTTTGGTTGGGAATGTTGACCCCGGAATATTCAATAAGGGCACCTGCAACAAAAACCTCCCCTACTAATAATATGAAGTGGAGGTGATTTGGTTTGATATATGCTTCCCGATATCTTAGAGTAACAGACCCGCCTATGACGGGGCCTGATGTTGAATACGTACAGCAAAGGCTCTCGGATTTGGGTTTTTATGACGGGGATATAGACGGCGTATACGACCTGGAAACCGAAGGTGCGGTAAGGGCCTTTCAGGAAGAATTCGGTCTGCTGGTGGACGGCATAGTAGGCCCCGATACTTATAATGCCATAGGCCTTGGCCCCGAAGACGAATTTGATGTGCCCACCCAAGGGTACAGTATCTATATCGATACAATAAATTTCAGGCTAACACTGAATCAGAACGGAGATATTGTGAGGTCTTACCCTGTTGCAGTTGGAGCGCCCTCTACGCCGACGCCCCTGGGGGACTGGAGGATAATACAAAAGACAATGAATCCCGGAGGAGCCTTCGGAACCCGGTGGATGAAGATAGACGTGCCCTGGGGCGGGTATGGAATACATGGTACCGACAACCCGTCATCCATAGGCACTGCCGCCAGCCACGGCTGTGTCAGGATGTACAACGAGGACGTGAATGAGCTTTATGATATTGTTCCCCTGGGGACACCGGTCAGGATAACCGGCACCGCATTCACCGGCAGGATACTGAGGGTAGGGGTTGAACCCGGTGAAGACATAGCAGAGGTGCAAAGAATCCTTCAGATACTGGGATACTACAGGGGGGATATAACCGGCGAGTATGATTCCCTGACTGAGCAGGCGGTTATGGACTTCCAGCAGGACTTTGGCCTTCCGTCCGATGGGGTTGTGGGGCCGAAAACCTACGAGGTGCTGTTCCGGCAGAGGGATATAACCCTTGGGGATACAAGGCCGTAG
>JAAYJF010000143.1 GCA_012523075.1 Clostridiales bacterium
CCCTTGACCCGTACTACCTGTCATGGAAAGCGAGGGAATTTGGCTTTCACACCTCAATGATTGAAACATCCATGATGATCAATGACCGTATGCCGGAATACTGTGCGGAAAGGGCAGGCAAGATCTTGAACAGGCACAAAAAAGCCGTGAACGGCTCTGAAATTCTGGTTCTTGGCGTAGCTTACAAACAAGACATAGATGATTACAGGGAAAGTCCTGCCATAAGAGTAATAGAAGAACTGGAAAAGGAAGGGGCCTCGGTTGTCTATCATGACCCCTATATTTCGGAATATCAGAGAAATGGTAAGGTTAAAAAGGGTGAGCCGGAATTGACGGCAGAGCTTGTTAAACGGGCAGACCTTGTGATGGTGACGACCGCCCACACAAATGTGGATTATGAGTTTGTCCAAAGATACGCCAAAGCAATATTCGATACCAAGAATGCAATGAAAAATGTAAGAAATAGAGAAAACATTGAACTGCTTTAGGGGGTATTACATTGAGCCTTAAATATGCAATAATCGGATGCGGAAGGATTTCCCCGAATCATATCGCGGCAGCCCTTGAGAATGATTTAGAGATTGCCGCTTTATGTGATATTGAAGAGGCGAAAATGAATGAAACTATAACCAGGTTTAATCTCCCGCATACTGTTAAAAAATACGTTGATTATACTGTAATGCTTGAAAAGGAAAAACCCCAGCTTATTGCTATATGCACTGAAAGCGGCAAGCATGGAAAGGTTGCTTTGGATTGTATAGAAGCAGGGACTAACCTTATAATAGAAAAGCTGATTGCTCTTTCGCTGGAAGAAGCAGACCTTATCATAAAAAAAGCAGAAGTAAAGGGTGTAAAGGTGTGTGCTTGCCACCAGAACCGTTTCAACAAATCGGTACATAAGATAAGGGAAGCGGTGGAAAAAGGACGTTTTGGAAGGCTGCTTTATGGTACTGCCCACATCCGCTGGAACAGGGGTGAAGGGTATTACAGGCAGGCACCCTGGAGGGGCACCTGGGGGCAAGACGGTGGTGCGCTGATGAATCAATGTATCCATAACATTGACCTGTTGAGGTGGATGATGGGGAATGAAGTAATAGAAGTAGTTGGCGTGACCGACAATCTTATGCATGGGTTTATAGAAACCGAGGACCTTGGCCTGGCACTTATAAAGTTTTCTAACGGAAGTTACGGAATAATTGAAGGGACCACAAATATATATCCGAAGAACCTTGAGGAAACACTATGCATATTTGGGGAGAAGGGTACGGTTAAAGTCGGCGGGAAATCTGTAAATCTGATTGAAGAGTGGCACTTTGCCGATAATATTGATGACCCGGAGGAAGTGAAGGCAAAGCATCACGAAAACCCGCCCAATGTTTACGGGTTCGCGCATAAACCGCTTTACGCAGATATGATTGATGCTATAAAAAATGACAGGCCCCCCTATGTTACTGCCCGGGATGGGAAAAGGGCTCTGGAGCTTGTGCTGGCAATATATAAATCGGCAGCGGAGGATAAGAGCGTCAAGCTCCCTTTGGATAAATGCAGCACATTAGATTTTAAAGGCAGGTTTGGAAAATGAGTTATTTTGTGCACCAAAGCAGCTATATAGATGAGAATGTAACCATAAGAGACGGTACTAAGATATGGCATTTCTGCCATGTGCAAAAGGGTGTCAAAATTGGCGAGAGGTGCTCATTAGGACAAAATGTGAATGTTTCAAACGATGTTAAGATAGGTAATGGGGTAAAGATACAAAACAACGTATCAGTCTATGAAGGCGTTGTACTTGAGGACTATGTATTTTGCGGTCCAGCCTGTGTTTTTACGAATGACCTGACTCCGAGAAGCAAATATCCCAAAGGTGCAGAAGGATATAAAAAGACTTTGGTTAAATATGGTGCATCCATAGGGGCTAATGCAACCATTGTTTGTGGTAATACAATCGGCCGATGGGCGATGATTGCTTCAGGAGCTGTAGTTACAAAGGATGTACCCGATTATGCACTTATGGCAGGTGTACCGGCAAAGCAAATAGGATGGGTTTGCGAATGTGGGATGCCCTTGAGAAGTGGGCTCACCTGTAAAGAATGCGGGAGAGAATATACTTTGGCAAAAGATAAACTGCAGGAGAAATCCGGAAATCAAAACAGTTGCGGGGAGTGATTATGGTGGAATTCAGAGGCTTAAAGGCGCAGTATCAAAGATATAAGGACGAAATAAATTCTGCCATACAAAAAGTACTGGTTAATGCAGACTTCATCGGTGGTGCTGAAGTAAAAAGACTTGAGGAAAGGCTTGCCCAATACGTTGGTGTAAAGCATTGTATTTCCTGTGCCAACGGTACCGATGCTATGTCACTGGTTATGATGGCGTGGGATATTAAAGAAGGGGATGGGGTTTTTGTGCCCGACTTTACCTTCTTTTCAACCGGTGAAGTTGTAGCCTCAAGAGGCGCTACC
>JAAYJF010000071.1 GCA_012523075.1 Clostridiales bacterium
AGAAAGGTTTGTTCAAACCCATGTTAACACTTACAATAACTTGTTCCGAAGACATGTCCCGGTTATTAGCTTTATACTCCAAGTACTCGATATACAGTTCTGGGTTAAAATATGGATCGATTTTGTGTTTCAAGATTTCTTCGATGATTTGAGTATACTCAGTATTATTTACCGCCTTTAGAGTATTGACTATTTGGTCATTTTGTAGATGCATAGTATATTTAGGAAATACTTTTGAAATAAAGTCCGTAGGAACAAACATTTGTTCGTCTCTAATAATGGCAGGTAATTCTAAACTGGTTTTTTCCAAGTTTATCTCTATTATATTTGTTCCTGCCTGATGTTTTATATAGTCGCCGTCTGCGGTCAAGCAAATAATGGAACTATTATCCTTATGGAGAAAAACCGTAGCATCCAACTCTTCAAATATAGGAAACAAAGGTATAAAGATTTCACTTCCATTCATAACAGGTTTATGCTCCAAAGCCAATTGCTCGTTATTTAACATCACTACTATATCCTCCTTTGTTTCGCTATCTTCTATGGTATTACTATAAGCAGTTTTGGATAAATCAAAAAACTCGTTTACTCCAAGGCTTAGCTTGAAATTAGCTCCATTAAGTATAATGGTTAATAGAATTATCAGGAATACCAGAAATCTTCTTTTACGCAATTTTAATTCCCCTTTTAGTTTATCTACCCGCCTCATAGACTGTTAATTTAGATAATAATGTATTATTTAGGGCTTTATTGTCGCTATGTAATAAATAGTGTCGAAGATGTAATAATTATCAAAAACCCTGTATTTTCTACAGCAAATATGGTAAAATTTATTTAGTATTCCATCTATGTGTATGAAAGGCAGGATTATCATGATAAACATACTTATTTGTGATGATAATATGGCCCACTTGGAATACATCCGTCAGTTAACCCTAAAAAGTGTTGATAACGCCAGAATTGTTCACTTCAGTAACGGGGATGACCTTATGGATTACTTTGAAAAGAATTTGCACCGGGCCGATATAATTATCTGTGATATTGAACTGGATAGTGCCAATGGCATAGAATTATCAAAAAGATTGAAAAGCTTAAACTCGAACATCCAAATTGTTTTCGTTTCTGCATATGTCGAGTACTTTGAAGATGTATACAGCATAGACCATGTCTGTTTCCTCGCAAAACCCATCGATACCCATAAGTTTCGCAGAGCAATCCAAAAAGCGGTAAAAAAATCCATAGAAAGCAGAGAGAAATACATAACAATAACCAATAAAAACGATGTGTATGCAATTAATCTGAATGATATAGATTATATAGAAGCGGCTTTAAGGCAAATAAAAATATACACAAAGGATATTGTGTATACCAAGTATTCCAAAATTGATGAATTTGTAAAACTCCTTGATAACCGGTTTCTCGTCTGCCACAAAAGCTTCGCTGTCAATATGGACAAGATAGTTACACTAAGCAAGAATAGATTTATCCTTGAATCCAAAGCCGAAGTGCCTATCAGCAAGTCAAGGTCTGATTATTCAAAGGCAAGGTTTATCGACTATTTGGGGGGAGCTTATGAATAATGCAGTACTGGAACTATTGGGGTTTTCAATCCATATCGTAATAATAGCCTTTGCCCTTGGCAGTATGCTTAAATCAAAGTTTGCTGCTTCCGGCGTATTTTTAGTAATCATTGGGGTTACCTCACGCTTTATACGGATTGGATGGATTGACAGTCTGATTGCTGGCTCGCTGTTCGAAACCCTTCTGTTTTTTTGCTCCACTCTTATTCTCTATGACGCCAGGATATCAAAAAAGATAATTACATTTTGCCTTATACTATTCGCATTGATTATTACCGACTTCCTTGCCTACGTTACACTAAACGCACTTTATGGGTACCAGCCATCCGATATGGCTTCATTGGTATTTCCCAGCATCCCCAGTATGATTATAGGCAACGTAACACTGGCCATCGTTGTTCTGCTTATTCTAAACGTCTGGAGGTTAGCCACCAACAGCGTTGACCAGAATCAACTGTCCCTGTTCATGTTTTTCCCGGTAAGCCAGATTTACCTGCTCCAAATCCTTTTCTTCGCGTCAACTTATTATGGTAATCTTGCCCTGATTCCCGTATTCATTATTTCAGTAATATTATGTGTGCTGGCGGATGCAGGATTGATAATAGCCATGAAGAGGCTGACCCACCTATCTCTCCTTAAAGAGAAACTGGCCTTTTTTGAGGAGCATTTGAACATACAGTTAAGCTATTACAAGCAGCTGAGCGAATACAATCAGAATATAAGAGAATATAAGCACGACTTAAAGAACCAGCTCCAGACCATATACACCCTTTTGGATAAAAGAGATACTAAAAATGCAAAAAAATACGCTGATGAGCTGGCAATAAGTATTGATAGCTCTACCCCAACACCATTCTGCCAAAACCCGGTTGTCGATGCGCTTTTACAAAACAAGTATTCCATCGCCAAAGACAGTAATATAAAAATGGAGCTTGCTATACATCTTGGAAATGAGACCGGGATAGACGACCTGCACCTTTGCAGCGTCCTTTCAAACCTGATTGATAATGCGCTGGAAGCATGCGGCAAAATATCCGACCCAAAAATCCTTCCGTATATAACTGTCATGTGTTATGAAAAGGCAGCCTTTCTCATAATAAAGGTAACAAACTCCAAGCAGAATAAGATTCTGCTTGCAAGGGACAAAAGGATTCTCTCTACCAAGCCGGACACTTCAAAGCACGGCCTCGGCCTTACGATAGTGGAAAACATTGCAAAGCTGTATAATGGAGAACTCAGTTTGCATCATAGCGACCATGAATTTGAAGCGATTGCAGCCCTTGGTTTGAAGCCCCGGCAGGAATCCCTTACCTACGATAAGGAAGTGCCATCTGTAATAAAGACTTCCGTATGACCTATTATTACTCAACAAATCGCAGCTAACATAAGCAATAGCGCAATTACCGGGTATGCAACCCATGATGCCCTTTGAATAGTTAGGTAAAGGTCCGATGGCTTCGGGTCCTCAACCTCCATAAAATGCCTGAGGGTGAAGAAAAAAAGCGGATATTTAATATCAATTAGTGTGATTAGAAGAAAGAGTATTGCGGGTAACAGGTATTCGTATTTTCCGCGGGTGGTATCCTTGGCCGAGTATGCAAAGTCTGCAACATTTTTCAGGGATATTCTAAAATCCTCGTTGTATGGGCTTTCTCCATACGTCAGGACACGGGCATTGTAATCAAGCCAAAGCTCACCGTTTTTATCCACCATAAAGCTTCTGCCTTTTACGTATTCACCCTGGAATACGATGTTGCCGTCCCCGTCTTTTATGTTTTCAATTCCCGCATCCCAGTTCTTCGGGTCTTTGAAATTTACCGTGTACCGCCTGTTTATGTCGTTTGGCAGCCTAAATATCACCTCTGCGCTCCTGTGCACGTCCTTAAGCCCCTTGACGGTTATATGGATACTGCCGTACATGTTTCTTCCCATGTAGTGAGCATCCGCCGACACAACCTCTTTCTTCAAAAACGTGTCGTCAAACTCCGCTCCCTTTGTAAAAAAGACAATGAAGTAAAAAATAAGCGCTACCGCCAAAACTGCCAGCAGCAGCCCCTTCAAAAGTCTTTTATTGGTGTTTCGCATGATATTTTCAATATCCATAGCGCTTCATTCCCTTCGCCTGTGACTATGGTGCAAAAGTGCTAACTCTAATTATTAACTACATCATATTGGATGAGCTTTAGACAGTTTTATTCTGCGGGATCGTATGCCAGACCCGTTTTATGTGCCCGGTGTAATAAGGTAGTCGCCCAGGTTGATGGGAATAGACTCATTGAACACATTAGGGTTCTATCTGAAGGCATTGGTCAAAAGTAGCCGGCACCGATTCGGAATGGGCGGCTGCCGAATACATCGCTGATAAACTTGAAAGCTATGGATATGAAACGGAAATCCAGGAATTTGTTTGTAGGACCTCTGTCAATAGGTCATTTCTTAGCAGCGAGTCTGTGAAACAATATCTCATTATTCACGGTGGCAGCCTTTTATTTGCTCTTTTTTAGACTCCGAAATATGTTTGCGGGAAACAGCCGCTGCTCATATAGTACTGCCATTGCCAAGGCAGCCTGCATCAATCCTATTAAAAAGTACAATACGTGAAGGAATACCACGGAACGTAACATAATGCACTGCACCACGATCCAGACTACCAGAGCCCAGCCGAAAAAACTGCTTATATAACCCTGGTAATTCAGCCTGATATGAAACATAAAAGCACTCAGTATGTTTCCAAGGCCAATTACTGTAAACAGAATAATGCCGGGTATCAGGAAACTGTCAAAGGGCGAATGCTCCAATAACTCTACTGATACTCCTAGAGGGTGTATAGGGTCCATTATGGCTGCCAGACCTCCAGCCAGAGCCCCTATTCCTACGAAAATATGCAATGCAATTAATATAAGATATGCCTTCCTCATTCCAATTCTCCCCCGGATTACGTATTAGTCATGCTGTTTTACCTTGCGGTTTGCGGCCTTTTCCCGCTGCAGTCTTCCCTTTTATTACCTTCTCCCAGTGTTAACTATGATTTTCGCCCTTCAGTAATAAGTGGCGGCATAAAATTCCCGCAGCCGTAAGCGATGCAAACACGATAGTTATCACGCGCATAGGCGGGTGACCGGTGAGGTAGAATCAGGGAAAAAAATCCTCACCTACCGGTACATACTCCACCCCTTTGGGGTGTACGTTGGTAAAGAGCCGTATGCTTTCCATATCCAGTTCGCCCCTATTCACCCCTGCGGTAAATTTTAAATCATAGTTGGATTCCTTGGGCTGGTTGTACTCATCGTAAAGCTGCCGGTAATGCTTTGAACCGTTCTCCTTTGCCTCTTTTATGTACTCGACTGTATCCGGGTCCCTGTAAAAGTTTTGGACTATCATTTTCAGGAAAAAGGTAACCTCTATGTCGGTATCGGTCAGAGCGTGTTCCACGTTTGTGAACTCGAATCCCAATACCTGGTAATAGGGGCTGTATTTTTCGGCAAACAGCTCCGCTATATTATTGGAGAATTGCTCTTTGTACTGCTTTGGGAAACCATCCTTGCCTTCAAATTTAATTGTAATATTATCTTCCGTATCGCCGTTATCTATAGGAATGTTTTCCTCCAATTCCGCTGTACCGCCGCTTTGATCCTCACCGGCGTTATCCTGGTTTGCTGCATTGTCGCATGCGCTAAGCAGCACAGCACAGCCGATAACCGCTATTAACACTGCCATTGACAATAACGTATTTATCCTTGACTTTCCTTTACCCTTCATAATTACCACCAGCCTCTCTTTAATATTTGCCTTTAACAACACTCGCTGCAGCGATTATTCCTGTAGCAATGAAGATTACAAAGACTGCCGACGGTAAATACCACTGCAGCAGTTCCATACCCTGGTCAGGGTTCCCGTTAATCCTCTGGATATAGCAAAAAAGTCCCATAGCCAGCGTTGCCGTCAAAGACATAGTAAGACCGATGAGCATCTTCACTCTTGCCCTTCCGGAAAAATGCGCAGCGATTAAACATATAAAAAGAACAAATACCAGTACACACAGTCCCAAAGCCAATTCTAACACAGGGCCCACCTCCAGTGCTATTCTTTTGACGCTAATAATATATGATAGTTCCCATTAATATAAAACCGAAATGAACCGGGAGAACCGTCCCTGTGGTTCCCTGTGGTTCCTTGACAGGGGTTTGCCGCTGGCTTAACATGTATATATGAGTTGAAGGAGGGGGCAAGGCTTGAGTGTAAAGGATTATTTGTTAGGCAGGTACCCGGGGGACGAAAACAAGTATTTTATTGGCAGGATGATGGAGTATTTGAATCGGTGCGAAAGAAATAAGCAAAGGGTTTTTACCGATTTCCTCCATCCACTGCAGGTAAAAATAGCAACCGAACTGGCAAGGTCCCAAAGCAGCGTACAACTGGGCTTCCACGGCGGGTTTGAGGATGCCGAGCGCCGAATGGCGGTATTCCTGCCCGAATGGGACAGTGTGAAGCCCGAAGAGTTCCCGGTAGAAATACTTAAAATAACCGACAGGGGCTGGGGCAGGACTCTAAGCCACAGGGACTTCCTGGGAGCCCTTCTGGGCATCGGGATAAATAGGGAAAAGGTTGGAGACCTCCTTGTCAGGGAAAGGGTCTGCTTTGCCGCCGTACACCGGGACATAGCCGGGTTTGTTGAAACTAACCTTGAAAGGGCGGGAAGAAGCAGCGTAACTGTGGAAAGGGTGGCCGGTGAGGACCTTCAAATTGCGCCCAAGTACAGCGAAATGCGCATCACCGTTGCTTCCCCCAGGCTTGATAGTGTAGTGGGTTCAGTGTTCGGTCTTAGCCGGGCAAAATCCGCGGGGCTTATTAATTCGGAAAAGGTTAAGGTAAACTGGGATGTGTGTAACCGGACGGATGCTGCGTTGCAGCAGGGCGATATCGTTTCGGTGGGAGGAAAGGGCAAATTCAAAGTCGGGGAATTTGCAGGGACAACAAAAAAGGGCCGATCGATAATGGTTATTAAATTATACAAATAAATTATTCCTGGCAGGAAATACTAAGCGTGTGCCGCTTCGGAAAAGAGAGCTCCTTTAGGGCTTTTGCAATGCCGGCATGCGCTTTTTACTATGTAAAAACAGGAGGTAATATGGAAAGATGACCGAGACGGTACTTAAAAAAACAAAAAGGCGGGTCAGCTATCACGACTCGGTGGAAGAGATGTTAAGGAGGATAAGGGAGGACGGCTTAACCAATGTCTTTGACCGCTGGGCCGCCCAGGAAAAGCTGCGGTGCAAGTTCTGCCTCCAGGGCTTAAGCTGCCAGCTTTGCACCCACGGCCCGTGCAGGATTAACGAAAAGGCGGAAGTAACAAGGGGCGTGTGCGGTATAGAGGGCGATGCCATGGCAATGCGTAATCTCTTGATGCGAAACATTATGGGGGCGGGTACGTACAGCCATCATGCCTATCAGGCCTTTAGGACATTAAAGTCCACCGGGGAGGGCAAAACCCCCTTTTCCATAGCCGATGCCGGCAAGTTGAAATGGATGTGCGAAAAGGCTGGGATTGACACAAACCAGGACTTAAATCAAATGGCAATCCAGCTGGGGGACTTCCTGGAGGAGGAGCTGCACAAGGACTACGACAGCCCAAGTAAAATGGTGGAGGCCTTCGCACCGCAAAAGCGGAAACAGGTATGGAGGGACCTTGCCATCTACCCGGCGGGGGTGGTGTACGAGATACAAGACGCCATAGCAAGCTGCCTTACAAACGTTGACGGTGACTATATATCCCTGGCAAAGAGGGCCCTAAGGCTTGGCCTTGCCACCATTTACACCGCCCAGATTGGCCTTGAAATGGTCCAGGATATACT
>JAAYJF010000005.1 GCA_012523075.1 Clostridiales bacterium
GGAAATCTTGAAAATGGATAGACCGATGAGAAAACGGAAGGTGATAATAATAACCGACGGGGATAATATCGCTAGGCAGGCTGCTGAAATAGCCGCCGCCCGGATAGGGGGGCGATGCATCTCCCGGTCGGCAGGGAATCCGACACCCCTTGATGGTAGCGAAATAATCGAAATGATAAAACAAGCCCCGGCGGAGCCTGTGGTGGTTATGGTCGACGATCGGGGAAAACCCGGTATGGGTGAAGGAGAAGCGGTAATAAGGAAGCTAGCCGGGTCAAAGGACATTGAAATAATGGGGCTGGTGGCGGTGGCATCCAATACAAAGGACGTGGAAGGAATAAAGGTTGATTGTTCGGTGGACAGCAACCTGAACGTAATAGACGGCCCGGTAGACAAAACGGGTAACCCGTCGGAAGACAGCGTGGTGTATGGGGACACCCTGGATATACTCAATCAGGTTAAAGTACCTATTGTAGTAGGGATGGGTGACCCGGGTAAAATGGATGGCCGGGACGATTGTGTATTGGGAGCACCGGTACTAACAAAGGCCCTTCGCGTTATAATGGGACAGGAATGAACTTTTCCGTTCGAAATAGGCAGCCGTGTCAGCTCCGTCGGGCTTCGCCTTCAAAATGAGAGGTAGCAGTGTTCCTTAGAATCTGAAAGGTGCGGGTCTACCGCACCTTTGCTGTTAGTCTTGATTTAAAAGGTTTTCTATCATTTGAGAGGAGCTTGTTTCCTCTCCGGCTTCTTCATCAGGCTGCTGTTCTTCCTCGCTAGGCCATTGGCCGTTCTCCCCGGGATGCCAGTCACCGTTTTCCTCATTTTGTCCCCACGGGGGTATACCGAAGGGATTATGGGCTATGCAGTACTCGGTAGGAACATCATATATCGCATCCCTTGGGACAAGGTTTACTCTTGGGTTAATACCACCGATGCTTTCCAGGAATTCTTCACTGCTATAAGGTATCGGCCTTTGGACAAACACTCTGGATTCCACCAGAGTAGGCGGGCAGAAGGGCGTTGCCAGCATATTGGTGGTCACGTCTATATCCCTTACTACGTGCACATCATCGTATTCGGTAGGTTCTGTGCCCTTTATAAACAGCTCGTTCCTGACGGTATTCCTCGGGTCCATATAGGAGAGGTCGGTGGGAAGTTTGCCTGATTTTGTATCTACCGTTCTTGTTACTACATTTTCCGGCCTTTCGAAATCTATCACCGGCAGGTCCTCGTGAATCTCCTCCATAATCTTGCGCCACAGTCTGGTTGGATAGGAACCTCCGCCAAAGCCCATATTTGAAGGCTCATCGTTTCCCATCCACAGCGAAGCGACATAGTAGGGCGTGTATCCAACAAACCATGCGTCCACGGAATCCGTTGTGGTACCCGTCTTACCGGCTACCGCCATGTTAAAGTTTGCGGATGTACCGGTGCCGGCCTTTACTACGGACTTCAACATATCCGTTATTATATAGGCTACCCCTTCATCTATCACCTTTGTCTTCAAAGGTTCATTTTCAAGTAGCACATTACCGTTGGCATCGGTTACCCTGACGTAGGTTATCGGCTTTATTTTTACTCCCTTATTTGCAAGAGTGCCGTAGGCGGTTGCCATGTCTATCGGTGAAACGCCCTTTGTAAGGCCTCCCAGGGCCATTGATGCAAGGTTTCTATCCATTACCGGCCCTGTTTTCACCAGGCTGGTAAGGCCCATTTTTTCTGCATAGTCAAAGGCTATATCTATACCAAGCTCGTTTAACAGTTTTACCGTTACCACGTTCATGGACCACTGGACTCCTTCCCTTAGGGTGCTTAACCCCCAATAGGTAGGCCGTCCGCCTTCGCTATACCAGTTTTTTGGTATCCATAGGTTGCCGTCACCGGCGATAAAGGCTACCGGCACATCGTCTATTACCGTGGCCGCCGTGTAGCCGTTGTCTATGGCGGCGGTATAAACCGAAATGGGTTTAATGGAAGACCCGGGCTGACGGTAGGACTGCGTTGCGCGGTTAAGCAGCATTTTGCCTTCTTGGCCCCTTCCGCCCACCATTGCCTTCACCTGTCCCGTCTTGTAATCGACTATTACCATTGCCGCCTGGGGCTGCGGGACTCCCTTTGCATCTTCTTTTGTTTCGGGGAAATTCTCCGGGTTTCTGAAGGCGTCTTCAACAATTTCCTGCATTTTCATGTCTATTGTGGAGTAAATCTTTAGCCCCCCGTTGAATAGAAGGTTGTTTGCTTCATCCTTGGAGTAGTTGAATTTTTCCATAAGGGCTTCCCTTACATCCACCTTAACCTGGTCAACGAAGTATGAGGAGATCGCGATTTCTTCCTCTTCCACTTCCCCTCTCACATATTCGAGCTCTTCTCTGAGTGCGCTGTCGTATTCCTGCTGGCTTATATAGCCTTGGTCCAGCATCTCTCTTAAAACGAGTTCCTGGCGTTTTTTGGCATTATCTTCGTGCAAATAGGGGGAATAGGTTCCCGGATTATTTGTTACCCCGGCTATTATTGCACCCTCCGCCAGAGTAAGCTCCGAGGGGTTTTTACCGAAATAGGTCATGGAGGCAGCGTGTATGCCGTAGGCACTGTGGCCGAAGTATATGGTGTTTAGATAGGCCTCCAGTATCTGATCCTTTGTAAAAACTCTTTCCAGCTTAATGGCAAGGTACTGCTCCTGTATCTTTCTTTTAAACTTTTGCTCCTGGGTAAGGACAACGTTTCTTACAAGCTGCTGAGTGATTGTGCTGGCACCGGCAACTATTCTCCGTTCCTTCAGGTTTTGAATGGTAACACCTATTATTCTTCTAAGGTCGATACCGAAATGCTGCCTGAACCTTTCATCCTCAATGGCAATAAAGGCGTTTTGCACGTACTTTGGTACATCGTCCAGAAGGACAAGTGTACGGTTTACCTCTTCGTGAATCCTATCCACTATCTCCCCGGTACCCTCTTCGTATACAATGGAAGATTGTCTTAGCTGCAGAATATCCTTTTGACTAATATCCGGGGCGTCTTTTATATAGGCAGCCACAATCCCGGCCGCTGCGCCCGCTCCAATGAATGCCACCAAAAGAAAGACAATTATTGTAAGCCTTAGAATGCTCAGTTTCTTCTTTTTTTTATCCTTCTTTTTGTCAGTCATATAATTACCTCCTCTGAGGGACCTCAAGGATAGTTTATTGCATTATTCTGATTATAACACAAATGCCTGAAAAAAATAAATAATTGCATCTTTATAGAATGCATTAAAATTTTACATCTTCTAGTGTGTCATGCTGAACATAACGGTTGTCATCCTGAGCGTAGCGAAGGACCTTATGTCTATCCTAAAGTAGGATTCTTCGGGTTATGCCCTCTTAAGCGATATATAAAGAAATGTAATTCTATTAGTGCGTTGTATATAGAGTATTAAGGACTATAAATTGTACGCACGCAGCAATATTAAGTGTGACTATCGGGATTAGCAAACATATTATATATGGAAGGAGGGTTTTTTATGAGGAAGGCTGGTTTGAGAAGAAAACCCCATTCCAGAGCGAAGTTTGGTAAAAGTTTTGCTAATAAAAAAAATAAAAAGGTTCATATAACAGGCGCTATTCTGGTATCCCTTCTTTTATTGCTAAGCTGGATTGTGCATTATAATATAAAACCCCCGCTTTTGGCCATATCGGAAATGAGAGCAAAAACAATTGCCGTTCAGATACTAAATGAAGCGATAATATCGGAACTTACATATAAAATAAAATACGAGGATCTGTTCATTGCAAAGGCGGACAATGAAAACAGGATAACAATGCTGCAAGCCAACACAATGTATATGAACAGGATTGCCTCAGAGACCGCTCTTAACATACAGGAGAATTTCAGGCAGATGGGGACCAAAAAGGTAGGGATTCCCATTGGCAGCATACTTGGGAGCGAAATATTCGCAAACTATGGTCCAAGATTAAATATTGGCATTTTGCCCATGGGTACGGTTGCTGCAAACTTTATTACCGACTTTGAACAGGCGGGTATAAACCAGACCAGACATAAAATCTATTTGGAGGTAAATACTCAGGTTAGAGTTGTGCTACCGCTGACAAGCGATGTGGTGGAAGTGGCTACACGGGTACCAATAGCCGAGACAATAATAGTAGGTGACATTCCGGAAAGCTATATATTCGTGCCCAAGGATGGTCTTCTAGATGTAGTGCCGGAAAAGGCAAAATAATATATGATAGAAGTAGGTTATGCTCGGAAAGGCACACGATTATTCAGTGATGTCAAAGGTTGATTCGGATGAAAAGGTGAGAAGATGGCAGTATTAATCGAAATATTATAAGAAAATGATGGAGTATGGTAATTTTTAAGTGTTGAAATACATACAATAATCATGTAACATATACTTTGCTGTCACACAAAACCCACTGGAAGTAAGCGGTAAAAAAGAGTGTATTGACAGCATGAAGTATATGTGCTAATATATAAAAGTCGCTGCTTGGGCGGTAGCCCCGGCAGAGGCGCGAA
>JAAYJF010000105.1 GCA_012523075.1 Clostridiales bacterium
AATACTAATTGCATCGGTGCGGGACAGGGCAAGGCTGGACAGTATATTCAGTACATAAAGGCCCCAGGTTGTGTTCCATGCGGCGGCCCACAAGCATGTACCGCTTATGGAGGATAACCCCATCGAGGCGATAAAGAACAACATATTCGGCACGCTTAACGCTGCCGAGTGCGCGGACAAGCACGGGGTTGAGAAGTTTGTCCTTGTATCCACCGACAAGGCGGTTAACCCCGCAAACATAATGGGGGCCACCAAGCGGGTTGCGGAGATAATAATCCAGATGATGGATAAAGAAAGCGGTACAAAATTTGCCGCCGTGAGGTTTGGCAATGTCTTAGGCAGTAGCGGCAGCGTCATACCGCTATTCAGGAGCCAGATAGCCGCCGGTGGTCCGGTCACTGTGACCCACCCGGATATAACCCGGTATTTTATGACCATACCCGAAGCTACTCAGCTTGTAATACAGGCGGGGGCCATGGCAAAGGGCGGCGAGATTTTTGTGCTGGACATGGGCGAGCCGGTTAGGATAATGGACCTGGCCCGAGACCTAATATGGCTTTCCGGTTTTGAGCCGGATGAGGACATTGCCATAGAAATAGTAGGTCTTAGACCGGGGGAAAAGCTGTACGAAGAGCTGTTCTTGGAGAAAGAAAGGCTTAGTTCCACCGGCCATGAGAAAATCTTTATAGGGCATCCGCTGACCAATGACGCTAACACCTTTAGAGGAGAACTGGAACGTCTGAAGCAGCTATTGGTTAAGGAAAACCAAGAGGAAATGCTGCAGCTTATAAACAGGCTGGTGCCCGATTACCGGTCGGTGGAAACACATTAGGCTTCCATGTAAAATTTTGTATTGCCTGTACTGATGTGGTATACTGACAGCAGGAAAAAACCAGGAGGTGCTTTTTGTGAAGGGAAAAATTATTAAAAAATCAATACTGCTCATATTAGCTGTTTTGCTCGTGATTGGTTGCATGGTACCCGCGGGTTTTGCATCGGGAACCAAAAAGATGCTGGAAGCGTGGTATATGAACGTAAAAATTATAAGCAACGGCCAGCAGGTGTATGCTGAAGCTGGAAAAGAGCCTTTTATAGTGGACGGTACCACCTATGTGCCGGTGCGCATGATGGCCAACATATTCAACAAAAATATCGATTGGGACCCGGTAAACTACATAATAACGGTGACCGACAGGCCGGGTCAGGACGTGGGTTATCTTAACATGCAGCTGATAATGAAAGACAATGAGATAAAGTATCTGGAGGCAAGGATAAAAGAACTTGAAGATAAAGGCAGTTCTTACGATATAGATGACTTAGAAGACGACCTGAACGACTACTATGACGAATATAAAAACGTGGATTTTGACATCACGCTCAGCGAGTCAAAATCTAAAATCACCGTAATAATTGAGTTTAGCCTCAAAAAAGACAGAACCGCCTGGAACAAGCTTACCACCAAGAACATACAATCCTATCTGCAGGATATATGTGACGATATTCTGGATGAATATCCAAAGGCAAGCATAAGCGGGTATTTTAAAGACAGTTCAAAAACAACATCAAGCAAAATGTACAGCTTTACCACCACATCCAAGGGTAAGGTATCCCTTGATATCGATGATGACGATGATGATGATGTGGACCTGCGCGACCTTGAGGATGACCTTAACGACATGTTTTACGATTATTTCAAAGACTTTAAAGTGGAAATAGAACTGAAAGGCGACGAAGACGATATCACATTCAACGTATATATGGACTATGACAGGTATGATGATGAATGGGACGACCTTAAAAACAAGGACATAGAATACTTTATGGAAGACATATACTTTGAAATAGAGTACGAGTTTGAAGATGCGGATATAATTGGATACATTTACGACTGGGATGGTAATACGAGGCTGGCACGGCTTGACCCGAGCAGATCAACGGAGTTTACAAGGTACAAGTAATGCGGGGATAATTAGTTGCGCACATAGAAAAAATAAGGTATAATTACTTCTGTTAGTCATTTAATAGGAGGAGATACGGCTATGAGCAGAAGGCCTTATATCATAATACTTGTAGTATTATTGGTTGCTATAGCTGCAACCGTGGGATATATGTATTACAAAAAAATGCCCCAGGTTTCGAAGGATGAGACAAAGGAAATGCTGGAAGGGTATAAGGCCGACTTGGAAGAGAAATACGCTGTGCTTAACGATACCTATGAGCAGCTATCGGTTACAAAGAACACCGAAGGGTGGCAAAGCTTTTCCTCCGAATGGATACCGGAGCTGTCGGGGATACGACCCGCTGATATAGACAAAAGGCTGCCTTCCGATTACGAGGGCAAGAAAAACGTCCTGGTTTCCACTCAAGGGGCCCTGATTTCTTTATGGACCGAGTATAATAGAGATTTCCTTGAAAACGATGCAACCAACCAGGAACGGGTGAAGGAAATGAAAAGCGGGATAGAGGATGTATTTGAGAATCTGGAGATTTAAAGTAACGGAGGGTATTCGAAATGAAATTCGAGTACGACCTTGAGAAAGTAAGCAGTAAAATGGCCTTGATTATAAGCAATCTTGATAAGCTAAAGATTCTTAAACAAATTCCGGGGAAAAACTTTGAAGAGGACTTTAGAAATGTTGAATCAGCTAAGCACCTCTTGCAGGTTACAATAGAGGCCATGCATGATATAGCAAATCATATTGTTTCACGCAATAGACTGGGAAGGCCGGATACTTATAGTGATGTCTTTCGTATTCTTAGGCAGAAGGGCTATATATCTAAGGACAGTATGGATGTATATTCAACTATGATAAAATTTAGAAACCGCGTGGTGCATTTATACCATGATATAGATTCTAAGGAGATTTATAGCATTATTCAGAATAATTTAAAGGATTTTGCAAAATTTTTGGAAGAAATCAGACTTATAATAGAAAAGAGCGGAGATTAAGGAGTATTAGTTAACTTGAAAAGATTAACAAGATTGGATGAGCAAAACTTAATAGAATATTTTAGAGGTAAAAAGAATGTTGTTTTAGCTATAATATTCGGGTCCTATGGAACAGAGTTCCAAAGGGAAGATAGTGATATTGACTTTGCAATTCTCTTTGACGAACGATTGGATATGCTGCAAGAAATGAAAGTTTTGGATGATTTAAGCAGGATACTAAATTTCGAGAATGTTGACCTGGTTAATCTAAATAAGGCACCTGTAATGATACAGTTTAGAAGTTTGGGAGGCAAAATAATATACGAAAGAGACTACTATGAGGTTTGCGACTATATGGAGAAAGTCTTTAAGTTATATGCTGACTTTGCTCCTAAGATGCATGCTTTTGACAAGGATACACTAAAAACAGCTATAGAAATAAGCAAATATTAAAAC
>JAAYJF010000041.1 GCA_012523075.1 Clostridiales bacterium
AAGAAAGAGCTTTGAAATGCATCAACAGCGTGGAGTTTATAACAACCGTCAGCAAATTTATTGCCGACGGGGTTAAGGGCCTGTACCCCATTGCTGAAGAAAAACTTAACGTGGTGTATTCCGGCGTAGAACCTACCCTTTACAAGCCTATTTACGCAGAGGAATACTTGGAGGAGAGGGATGCCCTGCGAAAAAAATACGGCCTGGATAAGCATAAAGTGATACTTTTTGTGGGCAGGCTAAGCCAGAAAAAAGGCCCCCAGGTGCTGGTTCAGGCCATGCGGGAGGTAATGGAAGAATATCCGGACACGGCTCTTATGATTGTGGGTAGTAAATGGTACGGGGGCAATACCAGCGATGCTTTTACCCATCAGCTTAAGACGATGGTGGAGGGGCTAAAAGGTCCGGTGGTGTTTACCGGTTTTCTGCCTCCCTTCGAGATGCCTAAGCTGTTCAGCGTAGGAAACATATTCGTATGCGCTTCGCAGTGGAGGGAGCCGCTGGCGAGGGTACACTATGAGGCCATGGCGGCGGGGCTGCCCATTATAACCACCGACCGTGGAGGCAACGCCGAGGTAATACGGCCCGGGGAAAACGGTCTTGTGATAACAGAGTTCAATCGTCCGGAGGTCATGGCGGAGAAAATTAAATACCTGCTGGACCATGAGGACATCGCGCAAAGCATGGGTAGAACGGGTAGAAAAATCGCCGAGGAGCAGTACAACTGGGAGAGGGTGGCAAACCAACTACTAAAGCTGTTTGACAGCGTTTAGACAGGGGTATAGACAGGGGGGCGGTTCTTCTGTCTGCGTTATTGTTCGGCCAAAGGGCAGCCCTTTTAAAGGGGGGCTGCCCTTTGGCGTGGGTGCCCGGCGTTTGCCTGCCCTTCAAGGCGAGCTTTTTAGTGAAACAGGGGTGAGGGTATCCATGTTCCTTTGGAAAAATTGTAAAATTATGCTTATATAGCGGGAAAATAATAGAAGCTGTAAAATGGAAATGGAAATGTATGCCCCATTAGACGAGTAATCACTGAGCTACTATTTTATCCTGTGTAGTACTCTTCTATTTAAATGAAGTGCATGGTACAATACAAGATAGGGTTTACATATAAAGGGAAGTGAAATTATGGATAACAAGACCTCCAATTCTTATAAGCTGCAACCCCTAGAAGTGATAAAAGAAAGCCTATGTTTGTATAAGAACAATTACAAGGTCTTATATCCGCCACTTTGGAGGGAGAAACCCGAAGGATCCGGTTCTGTTATTCTGAACGCAGTGAAGAATCTTTTGGGGATAGACATAGGATCCTTTGCTTCGCAAGATCCTTCGCTCCGCTCAGGATGACAGCTGTGTAAAGTCGTTATCGCTTTATATATAGAACAAAGACGATGTTTTAAGAGGTGCCGCAGGAGAATTATATTAGTCTTAAGGAGTGTATAGATTTATGGTGAACGGAAAAATGAAAAAACAACCACCATCCATAGACGAGTG
Organism: Clostridiales bacterium; assembly: GCA_012523075.1. Lineage (GTDB taxonomy): Bacteria > Bacillota > Clostridia > Ch29 > Ch29 > JAAYEV01. The sequence continues at coordinate 1,492 of JAAYJF010000041.1, forward strand.
GCTAAAAGAAGCAAAGGCCCACCCGGCCGCTTTGCAGGAAGGGATGTTTTTAGTACATAACGGCGTTGTGCGCCAAACGCCTAAAGCCAAGGTGCGCCAGGGAATTGATGACGGCTCGGTGGTAAAGGGCATGGAATTTGCCTATGACGCAGCAAAGGTTGATGCGGCGATAGCTGAGACCTATAAGATGCACGGCATCTTCCTTGTCAGGGTTTGGCTTAATGAAGGACAGCTGGAACTTGGCGACGATATTATGTATGTGCTGATAGGCGGGGACATAAGGCCCCATGTTATTGACGCTCTGCAATTCCTTGTAGGAAAGATTAAAAACGAATGCGTCACCGAAATTGAACAAAAATAGCGGCTTTCGAGACATAGGCAAAGGATGAGCGGAAGGTATATTTAATTGTGTATAATGGGAATGTCAGAAACCGGTACAAGCAGTGCCGGGTTCTTTATGGTACACTAATATTCAGACTATTAAGCATGGCTGCCCCCTGTGGAGACGGTGAGACGGTGATGATTATTTGCGCAGAGCCTGACGGAACATAGAGCCTGGCGGGATGTGGATTTTGGAGGGATGCGGCCTTATAAATTAAAGGATGGGAGGCGGGAGGATGGCCTTTGATGAGCTGGTTGTTTCAAGAAGAAGTGTGAGGCAGTATAACGAGAAAAATGTGGAGAGGGATAAAATTGAGGTGCTTGTTAATGCGGCAATGTGGGCTCCCACAGCGGGGAACCTCCAGCCACTGCATTTTGTGGTAGTCCGGGATAAAGGGGTTCTCGAAAAAGTGAAACTGTTCTCGCCGGGAATGCCAAAAACGGCGCCCTGTGTAATAGCAATCTGCGCCGACCTTGAGGAGGCAAAGCTAAAGGGCGGGGAGTTTGCGAAGAAAATTGCACCCGTTGATTCGGCCTTTGCGGCACAGAACATACTGCTTAAGGCGCACCATTTAAGGCTTGGGACCTGCGTGGTAAAGTCCTATAACGAAAAATCCATAGCCCGGATATTGGGGCTGCCCGGCGAAATGGCGGTACTTATGTTAATAGCGGTAGGCTATTATGATAAACGGCCAAAGGCACCGGTAAGAAAGAGCCTTTCAGAGGTACTCCATTATGAAAACTGGGAAGGCGGGCTGAAGCAGGATGAATAAAAAGGACCAGGCAAGGATATTTACGTTTCTGCTAACAAGTGCAAGGGGATGCGTGGATGAGCCGCCCCTCTACGGGCCGCTGAGATTGCTGGAGGTCTATTCCCTACTGCTTGAAATGCTAAAACCTGAGGAAACCGACGGATTTTATTACAAACTGAACGAGAAGATAGAGGAACTGAAGGACAAGTGTATGGAGGATGAAGTCCAGTTTGTTGATGGACTGGATCGGGTGCTTGAAGAACTTACCGATCATGTAATGGACATGTAGCCTAAAAAAATTTCGTCGCAGGGCCGAGAACGGTAAATAGGGAGGGATAATTATGAGCATCAGTGTAAGGGAAGCCCTAAAACTGGACTGTTTTGAAGGGGTAAAGCTTATAGCGGGGCAGTCCGGCCTTGACAGGATGATAAACCGTGTAAGCGTTTTGGAAAGCCCCGACCTGGACGATTTTTATACTTCCATGGGAAAGGGCGATTTCTATATTTCAAGCCTTTACGCGGTAAAGGATGACACCAAGGCCCAGATGAATACCGTCAAAATGCTGGTGGGCACCAATTCAAGCGGCTTGTGTCTTATAGACCTGTATATGAACGACCTGTGCCCCGAAATAAAGGAATATGCCGATAATGAGGGCTATCCCATTGTGATGATATCCAATTTTGTGCCCTATGCCGCGGTTATTACCGAAATAATGGATGCAATTATTGAGCACAAGGAGGATACCATTACCGAGATGACCATAAGAAACCTTCTTGTGCCCACTGTCACCGGGCAGGAGGTGTGCGACACAGCAAAGAGGATAAACAACAAATTAAGGGACAATATAGGAGCCCTTTACCTTAAGGCGGACCCGGGAGAAGAAGTGGGGGTAGAAGCTCTGAGGCATGGCTTCAGGGATAGGGAGCACTGGTCTTTTTTGAAGTACGAAGGCGGCATCCTCATTATAATGAGTTTTGGCAAGGAGCCCAAAGAGCGCATAAATATGCAGCTAAAACAAGTTATTGAAAGTATTGATTATTACCTGAATAGTTACAACCTGGGCATCAGCAGGTTTCACAAAGGGTTAGGCAACCTCAGCACATGTATAAGGGAGGCACTTATCTCCTGCGAAGTGTGCGAAGGAAGAAACGAAAGCAAAGTCTACTATAACGACCTTGGGGTGTACCGGCTGCTGATGCTTCTAAAGGACGAACCCGAGCTTAAGAGGTACCACGATGAAATAATGGCACCCCTTGCGGACTATGATCAAAAAAACGGAACAAGCCTTGTGAGCACGGCAATATCCTATGTGGACAACGACGGTGATGTGGGAAGGACTGCTATAGACCTGTACCAGCATCAGAACACCGTTAGGTATCGCTTGAATAAGATAAAGGAAATACTGGACATGAAGGAAATGGGTGTCAGTTTTTATGAGAAATTATCAATAGCAGTAAAGATTCATAAAATATTGGGCTAATCTTTGTGAATATAACAAACGTCAGGACGTATGTTTGTAATATTAACAAAGGATAATCGATTCCGGTATAGAACTTCTAATATTTATACAATGATGGAGTGCGGCTATCACCTGGAAACTATGCACGGCCATTTCATTAAAACGGCTAGACTATAAGGATTATGACGATAAAGAGCGGTACCGGGGGTAAGGCGTACTGTAGGTTATTATAATCAGGGGGTGTATAATTATGAAATTATTGTTAAGAAAGAAAAGTATCCTTTTAACGGTGATATCCATAATGCTGGTGGCTTTAACCCTGTCCGGCTGTGGAGGAAGCGATACCGGAGAGGATACGGTAGGAGACCAGCCCAAGATAGCGTTTTACGCTTTCAACAGCGAGCCTATACTTGATTGGGACCCAAGCGTGGAGTATTCCAACGGTATAGTAGTACTTAACAACATATACGAAACACTGCTAAGGTATGAGCCTTTAAGCGAAGAGGTGATACCGGTACTGGCAACCGAGTATTCCAAGAGCGATGACGGCCTTACCTGGACCTTCAAGATAAGAGAAGGGGTTAAGTTCCATGATGGAACGGACCTGAATGCCGAGGCCGTTAAAATATCCATTGACAGAACCATGGAACTGGGCCAGGGTGCTGCTTTTATCTGGGACCCGGTGGAAGAGATTGTGGTCAGAGATGAGTATACAGTAGACTTTAAGCTGACGTATCCGGCACCCCTTGACCTTATAGCCAGTTCGGGGTATGCGGCATTTATAATGTCACCCCAGGCTATAGAGGCCAATCCCGAGGATTGGTTCTCCCAGGGCAATGAGGCGGGAACCGGGCCTTATATGCTTCAAAGCTTCAAAATGGGTGATGAGGTTGTCATGACTAAGTTTGACGATTACTGGAAGGGATGGGAAGGCGATCACTTCGACAAGGTTGTAATAAAGAAGGTTCCGGAGACCGCGTCAAGGCGCCAGCTGGTTGAAAAGGGGGAAGCCGATGTAACTATGGAGCTGCCCTATGAAGATATTGAAGCCCTTAAGGGCAATCCAGCGGTAAACGTGATGGATGTGCCTTCCTTCCAAAACCTGTTGGCGTTTCTGAATACCGAGAAAGCGCCCCTTGACGATAAACTGGTAAGACAGGCTCTGTCCTATGCATTCCCATACGGGGACGTGGTGGAGTACGCGATGGGCGGATACGCAACCCAGGGCAGGGGATCTATCCCGGCGGGGCACTGGGGCCACGGCAAAGACCTGTTTCAGTACCAGCATGACCTGGACAAGGCCAGGGAATTGCTTGCTCAGGCCGGGTATCCCGACGGTGGTTTGGAGCTTCTGCTAACCTATATGGCCGGGGACGAGGCGGAGAAAAAGACCGCGGAACTGTTTAAAGCAGAACTTGCCAAGATAGGTATCCACCTTGAAATAAGGGGTATGCCGTGGGAGAGCCAGTGGGAGCTTTCAAAGAACCCCGACCCGGAAAAACGGCAGGATTTGCTGGTAATGTACTGGTGGCCGGACTATGCCAGCCCCTACAGCTGGCTCTACAGCCTGTACCACAGTGAAGAGGAAATCCTGTTCAATATGGCATACTGGAAAAACGCCGAGTTTGACCGGTTGATTGACCAGGGTAACGAAGTAAGCGGTATAGATATTGGGGAAGCGGAAAACCTGTATATCCAGGCCCAGGAAATACTTGTAGACGAGGCACCCTCGATATTTGCATATGATAAAAGATATGTATGGGTTACAAGCAGCTCCTTCAAAGGGTTTGAGAGCAACCCCATATATCCTAATGTGGTATTCTTCTATGACACGTACCGTGAATAGAATTTAAAGGGGCTAATTACCAGCCCCTTTTTCAAATCTTTCTTGAGGGGGTGAGGTTTTGAAGTCGTTTATCGCAAAAAGAATCATACTGGGAATGCTGGTCTTGTTCGGAGTAGTACTAATTACGTTTGTGCTAACCAGAGTAATCCCCTCAAACCCTGCCGCCCAGTGGGTGGGACATCGTGCAACCCTCGAGCAGATTAAAGCAGCAGAGATTGAACTGGGTCTGGACAAACCCTTATATGTCCAACTGGGTAAATATCTGGCCGATTTGTCAAGGGGTGACCTGGGACGCTCGCTGCGTTCGCATCAGCCGGTATCGGCAGAGCTTAAGGCATATCTGCCGGCCACTGTGGAACTGGTGCTTGTGTCCACCATAGTGGCAATGTTTATAGGTATACCCCTTGGGGTGGCATCCGCCAAAAGAAAGGACCAAATGGTGGACCACATAAGCAGGTTTTTCTCGGTGGGTGCGGTGTCTCTGCCTACCTTTTGGGTGGGTATGTTCCTGCAACTTATATTCTACCGATGGCTGGAGATTTTCCCTCTGGGAGACCAGCTTAGCATGGGCATAAAGCTTACCCGCGACATTCCGCATATTACCGGGTTTTTGCTGTTTGACAGCCTAATAACCGGTGATTTTGTGGTTTTCAAGGATGCCCTGGCCCATATTATACTGCCGGGCATAACCATTGCGCTGTATCCTATAGGGCTGGTGGCCCGTATGACCCGCTCGGCACTTCTGGAGATACTTGATGAGGATTATATAAGGGCTGCCCGGTCCTATGGACTGCCCGAAAGGATGGTACTGTGGTCCTATGCGCTTAAGAATTCGCTGGGCCCGACGGCTACCGTGGTGGCGCTGTCCATAGGTTATACCCTTGTAAACACATTCCTGGTAGAAGCCATATTCAGTTGGCCGGGAATAGGAAGCTATATATCATCGGCGGTAATAAGCCTTGATTATCCCGCAATCATGGGGGTTACTATATTTTCGGCCTGTGCCTATGTGGTGCTAAACCTGGTAGCGGACGTCATTATTGCTCTGGACCCGAGAGTCCGGGTATAGGGAGGTGTGCAGCATGACCAAAAGCCTTGGAATAATAAAATCAATTAAACCCAGAATAAGGGAGGTCAGACTGTCCTTACACCTGTTGGGCAGAAACAGGTTGACCCGGTTGTCGCTGGGCGTGGTTATTCTTCTGATACTCACCGCGCTGGTATCGCCCTTTATAGTTCCCCATCCGGAGCATATAGAGAAAGAGACCAACCCGGTAGACAAACTGCAGCCCCCCTCCGGCAAATACTTTTTCGGAACCGATGAGCTGGGCAGGGATATATTCAGCCGGGTCATTTACGGTACAAGGATATCGCTAAAGACAGCACTGGTGGCGGTAGGCCTTGCCCTTATAATAGGGATACCCCTAGGGGCAATCGCCGGTGCCACCGGTGGATTAGTGGACGAAGTCATTATGAGGATTACCGATATATTCTTAAGTTTCCCGCCCCTGCTACTGGCCATTGCAATAGCCGCATTTCTTGGTCCCAGCCTTGAAAATGCAATGCTTGCCATAGCCGTATCCTGGTGGCCATGGTACACAAGGCTTATTAGAGGGCAGGCCGTTTCCATCAAGGAAAGGCAGTTTGTTAAAGCGGCAAGAGCCATAGGGACCCCTCCCATAAGGATAATATTCGGGCACATAGTGCCCAACTGCATAGCACCGGTAATAGTCCAGGCATCAATGGATATAGGCGGAGTAATACTCACCATTGCTTCGCTCAGTTTCCTGGGCCTTGGTGCACAATCGCCCACTCCCGAGTGGGGGCTTATGGTGAGCACCAGCAGGAACTATTTTCTGAACGCTTGGTGGTACAGCATCTTCCCGGGCCTTGCCATCTTTATAACGGTTTTGGTCTTTAACCTCCTGGGGGACGGTTTAAGGGAGATACTGGACCCTAGGACCAGGAAGATATAAGGGGTGGGAATTGTGAGCGGATATTTTGAAATAGAAAATCTGAACGTGGGCTTTAAAACCTTTGAGGGAGAAAAAAATGTACTTGATATTGATTCCCTTGTCCTGGACAAGGGAGAGACCTTCGGAATAGTCGGGGAAAGCGGTGCCGGTAAAACGGTGCTGGCCCTGACAATACTGCGTCTGCTGTCCACTCCTCCGGCTGTTATCAGGAGCGGCAGTATAAACTTTAATGGGGAAAACCTGCTACAAAAGACCGAAAAGGAAATGCGGCGCATCCGGGGAAGAAAGATATCCATGATATTTCAGGATCCAATGTCCACCTTAAACCCTGTATTTACGGTAGGGGAGCAAATTGTACGGGTGTTTATGAACAATAAAAAGCTTTCCCGGAAAGAAGCTGCCAAGGAAGCCCTAAGCATGATAGACATGGTAAAGCTTCCGGATGCCGGCAATATTATGGGCAAGTATCCCCATGAGCTGAGCGGTGGCCAGAGGCAGAGGATAGTAATTGCCATAGCCCTTTCCTGCGGAGCGGAATTTCTGATAGCCGATGAACCCACCCGCAACCTGGACGTTACCATCCAGGCGGGGATATTGAAGCTGGTGGCGGAACTGCAGAGGGAGCTGGGGGTTACGGTACTTTTTATCGCAAACAACCTTGGCCTTGTTTCGGTTATATGCAACAGGGTTGCAATACTTCATGAGGGAAGGATTATTGAGACGGGTAAGGCAAGGGAAGTACTAAGGGGCTCCAGGCACCCCTACACTCATACCCTGTTAAACGCAGTACCCGGCGGCAGTGTTGAAAGGGTTCTCCCCGGCGTTTTAATGCCCGGGGGTGAAAAAGGTACATCCGGCGAGGGATGCAGGTATTATTCCAGGTGTCCCGAAAGGCAGGATATTTGCCGGGCTAGGGTACCGGACCCCGGGGAAATAAGCGGGACTCACACGGTGGCCTGCCATAGGGCGTTCAAAGGAGGTGAGGCTGGTGCCAAAGAATATTCTGGAAGTTAAAGATTTGAAAAAATACTTTCCCATCCGGAGCGGTTTTTTTTCAAAGCCGGTTGCGTGGGTCAAAGCCGTTGACGGTGTTAGTTTTGAGATGCAGCAGGGCGAAGTACTTGGGCTGGTTGGCGAATCCGGGTGCGGTAAGACCACTTTGGTAAACGTCCTCTTAAAGCTGGAAGAACCAACCTCCGGGAAGGTGTTCTTTGACGGCCTGGACCTTTTCAACATGGACAAAAAGGACTTAAGGAGAATAAGAAAACACCTGCAGATAGTTTTTCAGGATCCTTTTTGGTCGCTTAATCCCAGGCTGCTAATAAGGGACATCGTGGGTGAGCCCATTAAGGTCCATACCGAGCTGGGCGGTGAAGAGCTTGTGAAAAGAGTGGGCAACCTTCTGGAAATGGTGGGATTGCCAAGGGACGGTGTGTATATGTATCCCCACGAATTCAGTGGCGGGGAGAGACAGCGCATCGCGATAGCCCGGGCACTGGCCTTAAGCCCAAAACTGGTGGTGCTGGACGAGCCCACTTCATCCATAGATATACTATCGCAGGCGCAGATACTGGAGCTTTTGAAGGAGCTCAAAAAAAGTCTGGGGTTAACTTACATCCTGATATCCCATGATTTGAGCGTTGTGAGCCACATGGCAGACAGGATAGCGGTAATGTACCTGGGCAAGATGGTGGAATACGGCCCCGCGGAGCAAGTTTTCAGTCAGGCCGCCCATCCCTATACCCAGGCGCTTTTTGCCGCCATACCCACCCTGGATACCGAGGGTATAGATTCCATTGCCACCATCGAGGGTAATGTACCCAGCGCGATAAACCCTCCCTCCGGGTGCCGGTTCCATACCCGGTGCCCTATGGCAAAGGATATTTGCAGCCAGAAGGAGCCGGCTATGGTCCGGTTGGGCGGAGGACATACGGCCGCCTGCCATTTTATTAACCAGAAGTAATCAGAGGCGGATTCTTCGGGTTCCACCCTCAGAATGACAGTTAAGAACGCCCTCTTAAGCGACAGAGTCGGATTCTTCGGGCTTCGCTTATTAAGAATGACAAATAATAACGTCTTTGGAGTGACAGGTAAAGGAATGTAATACTATTAGTGCTTTGTATATAGATTCGCAAGCTAAAATTTGGAAACGTGAGGGATATCCCTGTTGATTGTAACATTTCCAGTACGGTGGAAGAAGGGGCCTGGAAATGGGTCTTGGATTTGGTGTGGACTATATACCAATAGAAGACAGTATAAAGCGAAGGAGGAGTTTTTGATGGCGAAGTTGTACGAGTATGAACTGGGGAAGGCGGCCGACGTGCTTATGAGGGACATGTTTGCCGTAAAGCCGGGGGAGACGGTAGTAATAACCGCCGACACCGAGTCGGATGAGAGGGTGGTAAACGCTGCGGCAAGGAGCGCCTTTGCCCTCGGGGCAAAGCCCATGGTTATTTGGCTGCCGGCGGCAAAGGGCGTGGGCAAGGCTGCGGATCCCATGCTGCCGGTGGACGCGCTGGCGGGGGTACTGTGCCATGCGGACGCCTGGGTAGAGTTTAATAACAAGTGGCTTTTATACTCCACTCCCTTTGAGATAGCTATGAAGGAAAATCCAAGGCTTAGGTACCTGTGCCTGGTGGGTATGGATACCGACCTTATGATAAGGACTATTGGAAGGGTTGACAAGGGAAGACTTTCAGTTTTCCTGCACCGGGTTGCGGATATGACCGGCAGTGCCAGCACCATGAAGATAACAACGCCCGCCGGTTGCGACCTTGAGTTTGAGATTGAGCCAAAGCACAAACTAAGCTGTGACGACGGTAGCGCCAATGTACCCGGCATGCACATGCTGGCCGGACAAATTTGCTTTATACCAAAACTTAGCAGCATAAACGGCACGTTGGTGTTTGACGGTGCGCTTATGCCGCCCTGCGGGCTGCTCAAAGAACCGGTAGTACTAAAGGTGGAAAAGGGAAGGGTTACCGACATTAGCGGCGGCAGCCAGGCGAAAGAGTTTAAGGCATGGCTGGAGAGCTTTGACGACCCCAACATGTTCAGGCTGGCCCATGGATGCTACGGCTTCAATCCCGGCGCAAAGCTTACCGGAAACATACTGGAGGACGAGCGCGTGTGGGGCTGTACCGAATGGGGCCTTGGGTATCTAAGTCCCATAGACGCGCCGCCTGAGGGCATAGACGCCAAGTCCCATACCGACGGGATATGCCTTAATTCAAGCGTATGGCTGGACGGTGAGATGATACTGGACAAGGGACGGGTGGTCCATCCGGAGCTTAAGGCCATGGCGGATGAAATACTTAAATAGCGGATTATCATAAAGCCTGGAAGGGAGCATAAGACTATGAAGAAACTAAGCAAGCAGAACGTTTACGATATACTTGTCGGGTGCACAATACTGGGTACCGGCGGCGGCGGGAGCCTTGAGGAGGGACTTAAGCTTATAGACAAAGCCTTACAGGCTGGCAAAGAGTTTGTGCTGGCAGACCTTAACGAGGTGCCGGACGATGCAATGGTAGGTATCCCCTACCGGTGCGGCGCGGTTTCACCGGAAACGGTGGAGAATCAGAAGCAGTACAAGGAGTTGCCCAGGATAGCGGAGGAACCGGCCCTTAGGGCCCTCGAAGAAATGGAAGAATACTTAGGGCAGAAGTTTTACGGGGTTATGTCAACCGAACTGGGTGGTGGCAATACGGCTATTGCCTTTTACACCGGGGCAATGCTGGGCAAATATATAATTGACGCCGACCCCGCCGGGAGGTCGGTGCCCGAGTTGCAACATTCCACCTTCTATATAAATGGTCTACCTATACATCCCATTGCGGTGGTCAACGAGTTTGGCGACGTTGCCATCGTGAAGGAAGTGGTAAATGATGAAAGGGCAGAAGCTCTTGTACGTGCCATGGCGGTGGCAAGCGGTAACTCGGTGGGCGTTGTGGACCATCCGGCAAAGATAAGCGATATCAAGGGTGCCGTAATACCCGGGGCCATATCCTATGCGCTGAAGATAGGCGAGGCCTACAGGAGGTCAAAGGAAGCAAAGAGTGACCTTGCCGCCGAGGTGGCTAAGGCCGGCGGCGGCTACGTTCTATTTAAGGGAAGGGTGTCCGACTACAACTGGGATACGGTGGACGGGTTCACCATAGGCGATGTTTCCATTGACGGCGATGGGGAATATGCCGGCTCCAGCTATAAAATATGGTACAAAAACGAGCACATAATATCATGGAGGGACGGCGATGTGGACGTTACCGTACCCGACCTTATATGCATTATAAATGACGATACCGCAGAGCCTCTCACCAATCCTAACCATCAAAAGGGAATGAGGGTGTCGGTTTTCGGGCTTCCTGCCCCTAAGGAATGGCGTACCGAAGCGGGACTAAAAGCCTTCGGGCCAAGGCATTTCGGTTATGATTTTGACTATATTCCCATAGAAGAAAAGTATAGCTGATTTTCAAACAAACCACTATACATCAAAAGGGCAGCCTGTTAGCGGGGGCTGCCTTTTTACTATGATTTTTTAAAGCTAAAAGAAATAAAATAACAAGGCCCCGGGATATACTAATTCCGAGGTGATTATTATGGAAAAAGGGCTGATAAGGAAGTCACTGTTTTGTTTTGTGCTGGCTTTGGTATTATTAATGGGCATGTCAACCGCCTGTGGCCGGAGGGAGCAGCGTCCGGTGCAGGAGGAAAAAAAGGAGAACATACCAACACCCTTAATAAAAATAGTGGAAAACTCCCAGTCCATAATAGAGAGAATGGAAAAGCTGCACAAGGAGATGCAAAACCCCGCCCAGCCCCAAGGCGAAGGCGGCGGTCAGGGCGGGGAACAGGGCAGCGGCGGCGGTGGCGGCAAAAGCAGCGGTGAGGAAGGCGATGGCCAGGGCAGTCGCGGCAAAATAGGAAGCGTGGGAGACGGAAGATACCAAAGCGGTAGTGGTAAATTCGGTGGCTTAGCTGGCCTGTGGCTTCAAAGCAGTCGTGGAGAAGCCGGTGGGGGTGGAGGTGGCGGCGGACAGAGCCCACCCGACCCGGAGCAGCAGAAAAAACAAAGGATTGACAAGATGTGGGAGGACACCTTAAAGACGGTGGAGGATACCCACAAGCAGTGGAACGACTATGAAAGCACCGCCGTAAAGGATAACGCCAGGAGTGACAGCATTATTAGGTTCGAGAACTATCTCAATACTCTTACCGTAGCGGTAAACCAAAGGGACCCGCTGGCCGTCATGGACGAAGCAAACGGGATGCTACTTATTGCTGCCGATTTCCTTGCCCTGTACCGTAACAATCCGGATTCCGAGGTCGCCAGGGTAAGGCACTATGTGCAGCAGGCCTGTATAGATGCAAGGCTGGACAGATGGGCCCAGGCAAGGCAAAGCGTTAGCTCTGCCAGGCAGTCGGTGGAGAAACTGGAACAAAAAGCGGGACTGGGGGAGGAGGATAAGGGGCTAATAGACAAGCTGAGGCTGTCAATCGACAACCTGGGAAACGCAATGGAGGATAGAGACCTGGACCTTTTGAAGATTAAAAAGGATATTGCCCTTACAAACCTAGATGAGGTTGAGAAAAAAGCTAAGTAGAATATAGCTGAGCAGCGACACGGGATAAAGCATTGCCGGTAATAGGCGGGCAGGGGGTAAGACCCCGCCTGCCTATACGTCGCCCTCCTCGGGGACTATGCAAATTATGGACAATTTACCGGTACCGTTATTTGTAAAGTTGTGTTCCTTGCCGCCGGGAACATAGGCAAAGGAGCCCTCTTTTATAGAGTGCTCGGCACCGTCTAAGTATAGCGTACCGCTTCCTTCCAGCACATAGTTTATATGGGGCCAGTCGTGGGTGTGCCTTGGGGTATTACCACCCTCGTCGATATCAAACACCCTCATCACATAACCCTCCCAGCCCTCGGAGGGGGAGATGAGCACCTTTTTCGTGGCTCCGCAGGCCCCCGGAGCACATACCTTTATTCCTTTCACATCGTTAACATGGGATACTATCATTTAAGACACCTCCTTGGTTTTTTTCTATTTCCTATTATATAATACCCCAGGCGAAAACCAAACGGTTAATTGCCGGTATGCCAGGCAGGAGTCCCGCTCTAATGCGTGGAATAGTATAAATAAAGCCCCGCAGGTGCTATGCCGGCGGGCTACGGATACAAAATACCACAAAAGAGGTGCGTATTGATGAAGATAGAGTGTAACGATATTGTGGTTTTTAAAACCCCGGACAGCGTGTTCAAATCGAGGGTATCAAAGGTGGATGGGAACGTGATAAAGCTATTTGAAGAGGATGGTTCCTACCGACAAATGGCCCGAAGGGACCTTGTACAAATGGTGGAAAAGGGCTTTGCCCGTATAAATCCAGTAAATAATGGGGATGAGGGTCATGACTTCAAAGCACAACCCCCGTCTGAGTGATTCTACCGTCTTTGAATACTTATGTTGCCCGATACCGTTTGGATATCTATGCTGCTACTGCCGTTCCCAACCGTGCCCTTTAAACCACGTTTGGGCTGGGTGCCCGTTACTGTAACGGGGAAATCGCAGTCTATTCTGCCGGATACGGTGTCGGAATCCAATTCGAAGGCGGCACCGTCCGGAAGGCGAAGGGTGAGGCTACCGGAAACCGTTTTGCCGGTGACGTCCGAGGAAAATTCACTGAAAGCTGCGTCCAGGGAACCGGATATCGAATAGAAATCCAAGTCTCCGCTAAACCCACTGACCTGTATATCACCGGAGGTGGTTTTAACCGAAGTGGCGGCAGTATCCACTGAAAATACTCCTATATCCCCTGAAATTGATTTTGCGTAAAGCCGGTTTAAGCTAAAATCACTTAATTTTATTGCACCGGATGTAGTTTCAAGATTTATGTCTCCACCAAAGCCGGAGGGTACATATACGTCCACTGCAACAGTGTTTCTATTAATTGATACATTGGGCCTGGGTTTTGCTTCAATCATCAGCGTATCACCCTTAAGCTGCGCCTCAAGCTTTACCGGTTGTCCGGATACGGTGGACACCGTTTCGCCGTGCAGGTGAGCCCTTACCTGCTTTCCCTCCGATGCGATAATGTTTATGTCAGGGCTGACGGTTTTTACCCGTACCTTACCTATATCATTGGCCGGGAATACCTTTTCCTGGTCTACCGTACCGGTAAAGCCTACGGCGTTTAGTTTTGGTATCGGATTACCCGGCGTAAAGCCGGTAATTACTGCAGTCACCGCTGCTACGGTTAAGCCGGCAGCCAGGATAACAAGAAGCCAAAGCACTGTTTTCTTAATATCCATTACATTTCCTCCCCGTTTACTAAAAGGTAAGGGTACACACCTCCCTTTTTACAGTCTGGTCCAAGGGTCGTAGGAATGTCCCCATTTATGTAATAAAGTCAACTTTATGATGATTTGCCGTGATACATTCTATCACAAGGCGGCGTATTGTAAAAGATATATAATAACATTTTTTACCGTTTCTGCAAACCGCCTGTTTATTGTAAGCTGCTGGCACTGGCTACGGGCAAAAAGGTATTGCAAAATTGAAAAATTTGTGTATAATAACTACATATGTTTATATATATAACGTGATAAAGACTTTACACAACTGTCATCCTGAGCGAAGCGAAGGATCTTATGTCTGCCTCCAAAAGCTTCTCGGGCTTCGCCCTCTTAAGCGACGGAGTCGGATTCTTCGGGCTCCGCTTCTTAAGAATGACAGATAAAGGAATGTAATATTATTAGTGCGTTATATATTGATACGGGCAACGGCGTCCGATGAGCGCGGGGTGTACCCCCTTTCTCTTGGGCGTTTTTTTATTCCAATCGGGGACATTCATATGGGCAGTGGGATGTGAGATACGGGAAGGGGGAGTTTTGAATTTCTCCGAAGCAATACTTAAAAACCCACATCTGACTTCTCACCTCTCACATCACAGTGTGGGGTGTCCCCATACCTTAAAATAAGGAGGGTGCTTATGACTGCAAAAATGAACAAACATGATGTACTAAAAAAGGCGAGGGAAATGGACATCCAGTTTATCCACCTTCAGTTTACAGATATACTGGGGGTAATGAAAAACGTGGCCATCACCATTGAACAGTTGGAGAAGGCACTTGACAATGAAATCATGTTTGATGGTTCTTCTATAGACGGATTTGTGCGAATAGAAGAATCCGATATGTACCTTATTCCCGACCCCTCTACCTTTGTGGTCTTTCCTTGGGTTTCCAACGCAAGGGAAGCAAGGCTTATCTGTGACGTTTATACAAAGGAGGGTAGGCCCTTCGCCGGTTGTCCCAGGAATACCCTCAAAAGGATTCTGAAAGAGGCGGAGGATATGGGCTACAGGATGAACGTGGGCCCCGAGTGCGAGTTCTTCCTGTTCCACACCGATGAAAGGGGCAGGCCATCGCTGGAGACCCATGACAATGCGGGCTATTTCGACCTGGCACCGGTGGACCTGGGCGAAAGTGCCCGAAGGGATATGGTTCTTACCCTTAAAGAGATGGGCTTTGAAATAGAGGCATCCCATCACGAAGTGGCCCCGGGACAGCACGAGATTGATTTCAAGTACGATGATGCTCTTACAACGGCGGACAATATTATGACCTTTAAAATGGTAATAAGGATAATAGCCCAAAGGCACGGTCTTCATGCCACCTTTATGCCTAAACCGGTATTTGGGATACCCGGTTCGGGAATGCACGTGAATATGTCTCTTTATAACCTTGACGGTAAAAACGTCTTCTACGACGAAGGGGGGGAACTGCAGCTGTCCAATATTGCTTACAACTATCTCGGAGGGCTGTTAAAACACGCCCGCGGGTTCGCAGCCATTACCAACCCAACTGTCAACTCTTATAAAAGGCTTGTTCCCGGATACGAGGCCCCGGTTTACGTGGCCTGGTCGGCGGCTAACCGCAGCCCGCTGGTGAGGGTGCCCACAAAACGGGGTAACTCAACCCGGTTTGAGCTTAGGAACCCCGACCCGGCGGCCAATCCGTACATCGCCCTTGCCGTGATATTGAAGGCGGGCCTTGATGGTATAAAAAACAAGATACAACCACCGGCACCGGTAGACGGAAATATATATGATATGGATAAACTGGACCGGGCGGAAAAGGGCGTGGAAAACCTTCCCCACAACCTCTTCGAGGCCCTAGGGGAATTAAAGAAGGATGAGGTAATAAAATCCGCCCTCGGCGACCATATATATAAGAGGTTTGTGGAGGCGGCCATGATTGAATGGAACGAATACAGGACCAGGGTAAGCGAGTGGGAAATACAGAAGTACCTTACCAAATTTTAAGAGAGCGCAAGCTCTCTTTTTTTATTGCTGTGTTTTTCCTAAATCATTTCGGCCCCGTCACGATGACCGGGTGGGTTCGAATTAATTTCTGCATATTTGGGCAGTATAAACCAGAGGATTATCCTCCTTTTCAAAAACGGATTCCGTTAACGTTTTATCACAAGGCAAGGAGTGATCGTTATAAAAGCTGTAATAATGGCAGGTGGTGAGGGGACCAGGCTGAGACCGTTAACCTGCGATGTTCCGAAGCCGATGGTACCCATACTCAACAGACCGGTCATGGAGTACACCATCGAGATGCTCAAAAAACACAACATAGAAGATATATCTGTAACACTGGCATACCTGCCTTCTGCGATAACCGAATACTTTGATGACGGAAAGGAATGGGGAGTAAACCTAAACTATTTTATCGAAGAAACACCGCTCGGGACCGGGGGGAGCGTAAAAAACGCCGGCGAAAGTTTAGACAGCACCTTCATAGTAGTAAGCGGTGACGCGATGACCGACCTGGATTTGAACAGGGCGGTGGACTTCCACAGGGCAAAGGGGTCCAAGGCCACTCTGGTACTAAAACGGGAATCGGTGCCGCTGGAGTACGGGGTGATAATAACCGACGACAGCGGCCGGATAATCAGATTCCTGGAAAAGCCAAGCTGGGGCGAAGTGTTCAGCGATACCATAAACACCGGCATATACATACTGGAACCGGAAGTGCTGGGGTATTACAAAAAGGGTCAAAACTTCGATTTCAGCAAAGACCTGTTTCCCAAGCTGCTTCGGGACGGAGTGCCGATGTACGGCTACATAACTAAGGATTACTGGTGCGACATAGGGGATTTGGAATCCTACAAGCAGACGCAGTTTGACATACTTGAAGGCAGGGTGAAGGTGGACATCGGGGCCCGGCAGGTGGAAAAGGGAGTATGGATGGACGAGGGCGTGGAGTTAGGCTACAATGTGGCTATTTCCCCGCCGGTATATCTAGGCAGGGGCTGTAGTATTGCAGAGGGCTGCGATATACACCCCTTTACCGTGATAGGTGAAAACTGCAAAGTAGGCCGGAACACAACCCTTAAGAAAAGTGTTTTGTGGAAAAACGTAGGCGCGGGCGAATACTGTCACTTAAGGGGAACGGTTGTGTGCTCCAATGTCAATATAAAGAACGGTACCAGCCTGCTGGAGAACTCGGTTATCGGTTCAGACAGCAGGATAGGCTCCAATGTGACTGTAAAACCGGGAATAAAAATATGGCCGGATAAGAGGATTGACGAGGGTATGGTGGTTACCCAGAACCTTATATGGGGTACCAAGGGTACCAAGGCTCTTTTTGGGCACAGGGATATAAAGGGAGCGGTTAATACCGATATTACCCCGGAGTTTGCATCCCGGCTGGGGTCGGCCTTTGCCACCCTTATGAAGGATGATGCGTTTATAGTGGTAAGCTGTGACAACACCGCCGGGTCAAAGCTGGTTAGGGATTCGGCAGTGTGCGGCATATTATCCACCGGTGTGGGAGTGATAGACATTGGCAGCGCATCGGCGCCGGCCAATCGTTTCGCGGTAACCTATTTCAAGGCGGACGGGGGCATGCACATAAGGGGCAGCAACTTAGACCAGAACCAGGTGCACATAGAACTAGTAGGCGATAACGGGGCTAATATTGACCGTGGTGTTGAGCGAAAAATCGAAAACCTGTTCAACAGGGACGACTACCAGCGGTGCAATGGTGACCGGATAAGCGAATTGGTCACGGTGGACGGGTTTACGACCATATACCTGAAAAACGGTGCCGCCATGCTAGGAAACCTAAAGGAGATAAAGAGCAAGGGCCCCGGGATACTGGTGAGCGCCAGGTCGGAAACCCTACTGGAGCTGGCTACACGGTTTTTGAAATATATAGGATGCAGGGTGAAAACCGACCGCTACGGTGGTAGCCATCCATCGGCGGACAGCTACCGGGAATCCATGGCCCGGCAGGTGATTGACGATAGGCTGCACATGGGAATAATCTTTGGCGAGAACGGGGAAAGTTTAATTCTGGTTGATGACAGGGGTAGGGCTATTGACAGCGAAAAATATACCGCCCTTGTATCGCTGATAGTACTGAAGTCGGGAACCGCCGAAAGCCTGGTACTGCCCTACACCGCTTCCGAAACCATTGATGTAATGGCAAGGGGCTACGGCGTGGAGGTTATTAGGACAAAGTCCAACCCGTCCAATTGGATGAATGAAATGCTCAAGGCAAGCGGGGCGGGGAAGGGGGCCAGGCTGCAGTACGCGCTCAATTTCGATGCCATATGGGGTATAGGCAGCATAATCAGTTTTTTGGTCGAGAAGGAAATGAACTTAAGCGAACTGGTGGACGAGCTGCCCAGGTTCCATTATGTCAAAAAGGAAATTGAATGCGACTGGAAGGATAAGGGCAGGATTATTAAGGGAATAATAAACCGAAACAGGGACAAGAAACTTGAACTGTTCGAGGGAGTGAAGATAAAGGACAAAAAAGGTTGGGCATTGGTGCTTCCGGATTCAGAAAGGCCGGTGTTCAACGTATATGCCGAGGGACCCACTGAGGAATACGCCGCCGAGCTTTCGGCAGCTATAAGCGATAAGGTAAAGGAGCTTATGGAAGATGATAAGAGTCCTACATCATAGGGGAGGAAGGACGCAACTGTTATGGGAGCTTTGTTATTCGTTCTGACAATAGGTCTGCTACTTATAGGCTTGAATAGATACAAATATATGAAGGATGATGATACGGGGGCCGTAAAGGATGTGCTACTCCAGCCGGAACAGCTGTTAAGCCATGCGGCCCAGATAGCCCGGGAGCATACAGTTTCCGGGAAAACAAGACACGTAAAATCCCTCCCCGGGCGACTAGACAATAATTTCAAGGCCATAACCGAGGTATACAAAGAAATAAACTCTTACGCAAAAAAGGGCAGGGACCTTACGCCCGCTTCCGAATGGTTGCTGGATAATTATTACAAGGTAGAGGAGCAGGTAAAAGAGGTAAGGCAGAGCCTTACCAGGGAAAGGCTGCGCAAGCTAAGCATTCTAAAGGGCGGTTTTCTTAGGGGTTATCCAAGGGTGTACGCAATAGCCCTGGAGCTTATATCCCATACCGACGGCAGGCTTGACCAAAACCTGCTTATAGATTTTATAAGGGCCTACCAGCGTCACAGCAAGCTGTCTAGCGCCGAGGTTTGGTCTTTGTCCCTTATGACCCGGTTGGCCCTTATTGAGAATATTAGATACATTTCCGAAAGAATACATAAAACCCAGCAGCAGTGGGAAAGGGCCGGGAATTTTGTAAAGGAAAACGAAGGCAACCTGCTGCCCGCCCTGAGGGAGCAAATAAAGGACAAAAAAATGCCAAACCCCTCCTTTATAGAGCACCTGCTTAGGAGGTTAAGGAAGGATGGAATAGACAGCGGAGAGATTATCGATTTAATTGACGGCAGGCTTTTCGACTATGGTTTAACGGTAAGGGACCTTATTGAACAGGAGCACAAAGACCAGGCCGCGAGGAAGATATCGGTGGGCAATTCGATAACAAGCCTCAATGTGGTAGCGGTGCTAGACTGGAACGATATATTCGAATCGCTGTGTGCCATTCATGAGATACTTAAAGAAGACCCGGTGGGCGTGTATCCTGCAATGGATTTCGAATCCAGGGATTATTACAGAAAATTGGTTGAAAAGATAGCCCAGAGGGCGGGAGTGCCCCAGATAAGCGTGGCGCGAAAAGCGCTGGAATGTGCCAGGCGGGCATCCGCAGACGGAGGCGGCGAGCGAGAGAGCCATGTTGGATATTACATAGTCGGCGGGGGCAGGAAAGAGCTCAGGAAGCTGCTTGGAATGGCCTCTGCCAAAGACAGGTTCCACGATTACAGTGTAACTTCCTATCTGCTTCTAATTGCTCTTGCTACCATCGCAATAACGGCTGGGCTTTTGTACTATTCCTACGCCCTAGCCGGTGAGGAGCGCTTACTTTTAAACCTGCTGGTTGCGCTGGTTGTGCTGGTACCGGCCGGCGATGTGGCGATAAGCCTTGTCAACTGGGGCTTTACCCATGGTACCACGCCCGCATTTTTGCCCAAGCTGGAGTACAGGGACGGTATACCGGATTCTGCCCGTACCATGGTGGTAATTCCCACCCTTTTGCCGGACAAAAAAAGGGTAAGGGAGCTTATAGACCATCTGGAGGTTTACTACCACGCCAACAGGGAAGAAAACCTGTATTTTGCGCTGGCGGGGGACTTTAAGGATGCGGACAAAAAGACCATGCCCGGGGACGAGGAGATAATCAGGGAGGGCATTGAGGGAATAAGGCTGCTTAACGAAAAATACTCCGACAAAGGGGACCTGTTTTTTTTCCTGATTAGGCACAGGCAGTACAACGAAAAGCAGGACAAGTGGATGGGCTGGGAAAGGAAACGGGGAGCCCTGCTTGAGCTAAATGCACTGCTTGGCGGGAGCAGGGATACGTCCTACTCCACCGTTTCAGGGGATATATCCCGCCTCGGGACGGTGAGGTATGTTATAACTCTTGATGCAGACACAAACCTCACCATGGACACCGCCAAAAAACTCATAGGCACCATATCCCATCCGCTAAACAGGGCGGTGTGCGATAAGTGCACCAGCATAATACGTGACGGGTACGGTATAATCCAGCCCAGGATAAGTATAGATATCGAGAGTGCCAACCGTTCCGCTTTCACCCGGGTATTTGCCGGACAGGGGGGTATTGACCCCTACACCACCGCTATTTCGGATATATATCAGGACCTGTTCGGCGAGGGCATATTCACCGGTAAGGGCATATACGACGTTGAGGTCTTCAATAGGGTGCTTACTGATGCTTTCCCGGATAATACGGTGTTAAGTCATGACCTGCTGGAGGGGAGCTTTGCCCGGACCGCCCTGGCTACCGATATAGAGCTTATTGATGGCTATCCATCGGGCTACGGCTCCTATATGATGCGGCTACACCGTTGGGTAAGGGGCGATTGGCAGCTTATTCGGTGGCTCTCCTCAAGGGTAAGGAACAGGGAAGGCAGGGAGGGCAAAAACCCGTTGTCCCTGCTGTCCCGGTGGAAAATATTTGACAACCTCCGGAGGAGCCTTGTACCCGTATTCCAGTTTTTATTGATAGTATTGGGCCTTTTAGCCTTCCCGGGGAACGCAGGGGTATGGGTGCTTTTTTCGGTGTTTACAGTGGGGTTTAGGGTGCTACTTGATGCGGTGGACCACATTATGTTCGGGTCCTATTCAGGATTTGGCGAAAAGCTTAACGGTAACGTAATATCCGGCTTGAAGGCTTCGGCTTACCAGGCCCTGCTTGTACTTGTTTTTTTGCCCTATCACGCCTACATAACGGCGGACGGGATAATTAGGACGCTGCATAGGGTATTTGTATCCGGCAGAAATATGCTTGAATGGGTTACCGCTTCGGAGGTTGAAAGGTCCTTTAAAAACGACCGGTTGGGCTATGCGAGAAAAATGAGGCTACCGACGCTCTTTGCCGCCGCAGTGCTTATCCTTGCACTGCTCCTTAAGCAACAAAATCTACCCTATGTACTGGTAATAGGGGCACTGTGGGTAATGTCTCCCAGGATAGCCTACAGTATAAGCAAAGAAGAGGACGGGGGAGTGCCGGGGCTGAGCCCGGAGGAAACCGAGGAACTGCGCAAGCTTTCAAGGAAGACGTGGGCGTATTATGAGGACTTTACCAACGCGGAAAACAATTACCTGGTACCGGATAACGTACAGTTTGAACCGCCCAATGGGGTGGCCCACAGGACGTCACCCACCAATATTGGGTTTATGCTTATATCGGTGCTTTCGGCTGGGGACTTCGGGTATATCTCCATCTCGGATATGGTGGAAAGTATAGACCGCTCCATAGCCACCATTGAGGAGATGGAGACCTGGAGGGGGCACCTGTACAACTGGTATGATACCAGGACGCTGGAGGTACTGCGGCCCTATTTTGTATCCACAGTGGACAGCGGCAATCTGGTGGGATACCTTATATGCCTTAGGCAAGGGCTTAAGGAGTATCAAAAGAATCCCGTTGTTGACATCAGCCGTGTACGGGGGCTGCTTGATACCGCACTGCTTGTGGAGGAGGGTGCCGAAGCGGTAATTGATATGCTTGAGCGTGCCCTGGGTGAGGGTTCCATTGCCCTGTCCGAATGGTGCCAACTCCTGGCAAAGCTGAAGGAGGCAGTGTTTGACTCCGATAACTGGGAAGCAAAGCTTAAGAAAACCATTGGATCTTTCATTAAGGAAACAAGGAACCTCTTTCCCGATAGGGGCCTTCTGGACAAAGTATCCCGCTTGTTAGACGGCCGTGATGATTATAAAAAAGCACTCGACCTTATAGAAGAGATTGAGGAGGGGATATCTCTAATAGGCCTTTTGGAGGTGTACAATCGCCTAATAAAGGAGACGGACGGCCTATTACGTAGCCCCACGCATCGGAAGGACACCAAGGCTTATATATCCGGCTTAAGGGATGAAACGGTACGGTGTCGGGCGGCTACCAAGGCACTGCTGGACCGCATGGACAATCTAACGGAAAGGATAGACAAGCTGATAGACGCAACGGAGTTTGCACCGCTCTATGACACGACAAGGCACCTTTTTTCCATTGGGTACAATGTAGAGGAGGAAAAACTGTTAAACTCCTATTATGACCTTTTGGCCTCCGAGGCGAGGATAACAAGCTACATAGCCATTGCAAGGCGGGAGGTGCCCAAGAAACACTGGTTCAAGCTGGGCCGTGCCCTTTCGGTGGTAGACGGGTACCGGGGTCTGGTATCGTGGGCGGGGACCATGTTTGAATATCTGATGCCGCTGCTTGTGCTAAAAAATTATAAAAATACGCTGTTGGACGAGACCTACGGCACCATAGTTAGGAGCCAGAAAAGCTACGGCGACAAAAGGAACGCACCCTGGGGCATATCGGAGTCCGGGTACTACGCCTTTGACATGCTTTTTAATTACCAGTACAAGGCCTTCGGGGTGCCGGATTTTGGTCTCAAACGGGGCCTGGCGGAGGATATGGTGGTTTCCCCCTACTCAACGCTGCTGGCGCTACCGGTTAATCCGCGGCTGGCGGTGGACAATATAAAAAGGCTTAAGGAGGAAGGCCTGGAGGGTGATTACGGGTTTTACGAGGCGGTGGATTATACCCCCGACCGGTTGCCCCGGGGCAAAAGAAAGGTTATAGTAGAAAGTTATATGGCCCATCACCAGGGCATGGGCTTTGTCGCCCTTAACAACTACCTGAACGGCGGTATCATCCAGAAAAGGTTCCATAGTGATCCGGTTATCAGGGCTGCGGAGATTCTGCTGCAGGAAAAGATACCGCTTAAGGTAATAATAACCAAGGAATACAAGGAGGCGGTACAGCCCCTTGAAGTGATTGACAGGGAAGAGGTAAAAGTAATAAGGATATTTGGTGTGCCGGATACGCCGGTCCCGCAGTGTCATTTGCTTTCCAACGGGCGCTATTCGCTTATGCTTACCAACGGCGGTGGCGGGTACAGCAGGAAGGACGGTGTGCAGGTTACCCGCTGGCGGGAGGACCCGCTGGAGGGTAAATACGGAACCTTTGTATTTCTGCGGAACCTTAACACAAAGAAGGTATGGAGCAGCACCTACCAGCCGCTGGGTGGTAACCCCGACGGGTATATGGCCATTTTCTCCCAGGACAGGGCGGAATACTACAGAACCGATGACAATATAGACACCCACAGCGAAATTGTGGTGACCACCGAGGACAACGCCGAGGTAAGGAGAATATCCCTCACAAACCACGGCGACGGGCCGGTGGTAGTGGAGCTCACCAGTTACCTGGAGCCGGTGCTGACCTCCCAGGCCGCCGATATTGCCCATCCCGCCTTCAGCAACCTGTTCGTGAGAACAGAGCTTATTTCGCAGTACGACAGCATTCTTGCTTCCCGGCGTCCCAGGGAGCCGAAGCAGGAAACTCTGTGGGCGTTCCACACCATGGCGGTGGAGGGCGAGACGGCGGGCAGCTTGCAGTATGAGACCATAAGGGGCAATTTCATAGGCCGGGGCAGGAATATTACAAACCCAGCAGGGCTGACCCAGCCCCTTTCCAATACCGTGGGCATAGTCCTTGACCCGATTATGTGCCTAAGAAGGAAGGTAAAGGTGGAGCCGGGCAAGGCGGTCAAGGTAAGCTTTGTCACAGGGCTTGCGGACAGTAAGGAGGAAGCCGTCTCCCTGGCTGCAAAGTATCATAATCCGGCATCTATAGCCCGGGCCTTCGGCCTTGCCCTTACAAGGAGCCAGGTGGAAACCACCTACCTGAACCTGAGGGCGGGTGAGATAAAGACCTATCAGAACATGATTTCGCAGATAGTATTTGCCAGCCCCGCCAGGAGGAAGCACCAGGATATTATTAGAAGGAATGCCAAGGGCCAGTCTGGACTGTGGCCCTACGGCGTATCCGGGGACATACCCATTGTACTGGTAAGCATTGACCGGGCCGACCATGCGGAGCTGGTAAGGGAATGCCTTAAGGGTCACGAGTACTGGAGACTTAAAGGCCTTTGGACAGACCTTGTAATACTCAACCGGGAAGGGGGCAGTTACTTGCAGCCGCTGCAGGAGCTGGTCAATGAAATAGTACTGTCCAGCAATGGCAGGGACGTTATAGACAAGCCGGGAGGGGTGCATGTAATAAACTCCGGTATAATGCCCGGGGAGGATATTGACCTTATCCATGCCGCAGCAAGGATAATCCTGAAGGGCGGCGAAGGGCCAATTGACCTGCAGCTTAAGATTCCTGAAGGGGAAGAGGACCTTCCGCAGGAAAAGAGCTTTAACCGGTATGACATTGAATACGAGGGAAGGGACTATCCGCTGGAGTTAACATATTATAACGGTTATGGAGGATTTTCCAGCGATGGAAGAGAATATATCGTAAGGCTCAAGGAAAACAGCCATACCCCGGCGCCGTGGATAAACGTAGTTGCCAATGAGGGGTTTGGGTTCTTGGTCTCGGAAAGCGGTTCCGGCTCGGTGTGGGCAGAGAACAGCCGGGAGAACAAGCTGACCCCGTGGTCCAACGACCCGGTGACCGACCCGCCGGGGGAAGTGATATACCTAAGGGACGAGGAGAACGGGGACCTGTGGTCTATAACACCGCTTCCCATAAGGGATGAAGCGGATTATACCATAAGACACGGCTTGGGTTATTCTTCTTTTCACCACTTAAGCCACGGCATTGACCAGAACCTTACTATGTTTGTACCTAAAAGTGACCCGGTGAAGGTATCGCTTATTAGGCTTAAGAATGATAGTAATAAAAAGAGACGCTTAAGCATTACCTATTATATAAGGCCGGTGCTTGGTATAAGCGACCAGCTGACGCAGCAGTATATAAGCACCGAATACGACAGCGACAGTCAGACATTTATTATAAGGAACCCCTTTAACTATGATTTTCCCGGTCGAACTGCCTTTGTAGCCACTTCCGGCGAGATAGGAAGCTACACAGGGGACAGGGCAGAGTTTTTGGGTATCGGCGAAAGCCTTGCAAACCCCAGGGCCCTGTCAAGGGAAGGCCTGTCCAACAGGACCGGAGTGGGTTATGACCCCTGTGCGGTGGTTCAGACCTTTGTAGAACTGCAGCCGGGCGAAAAGAAGGAATTGGTGTTTTTGCTGGGGCAGGTGCCGGAGGAGGGGTGCATTAGCGGTATAGTTGAAAAGTATAAGAACCCCGACAGCTGCCACAGTGCCCTGGAGGAGGTTGAGCAATACTGGGAGGATACCTTGGGGGTAATAAAGGTCAATACCCCCGACCCATCGATGGATTTGATGCTTAATCACTGGCTGATGTACCAGACCATAGCCTGCCGGTTGTGGGCGAGAACCGCCTTTTACCAATCGGGGGGTGCCTACGGTTTCAGGGACCAGCTGCAGGATGCGGTAAACGTGATTTATGCGCTGCCGCAGCTTACCCGTCGGCAGATTCTTATTCACTGTGCCCACCAGTTTGTTGAGGGGGACGTACAGCACTGGTGGCACCCGGGTATACAGGAGAAGGGTATTCGCACCCGGTTTACCGACGACCTTTTGTGGCTACCCTATACAGTAGCGGAGTATATAATAAGGACCGGAGACTACAGCATCCTTAACGAAGAGGTCCATTACCTGGAGGACCTGCCGTTGGATGAAGGCGAGGACGAAAGGTACGGCACGCCCAGCATTTCCAGGGAGAAGTCCAGCGTTTACGGGCACTGCGTACGGGCCATAGAAAGGGCGCTAAGGTACGGAGAACACGGTATACCCCTTATGGGTTCCGGCGACTGGAACGACGGGATGAGCACGGTGGGCAACAAGGGTAAGGGCGAAAGCATATGGCTGGGATGGTTCCTGTGCGATACGCTCAAAAAATTCCTGCCTGCCTGCGACAGGATGAAGGATACAGAGCGGAAGAAAAGGTATATGATGGCCGTTGAGGATATAACCCGGGCCATTGAAGAAAACGGATGGGACGGGTCATGGTACAGGAGGGCATATTTCGATGACGGCACTCCTCTTGGCTCCTCTGAGAATACCGAGTGCACGATAGATTCCATTGCCCAGTCCTGGGCGGTTATAAGCGGCCAGGGTGACCCCAAAAGGGCCGTCGAGGCGATGAACGCGGTGGAGCATTACCTGGTAAGGCATAACGAAGGCATTATACTGCTTTTCACACCGCCCTTTGACGAAAGCGAGTTAGAACCCGGGTATATCAAGGGATATGTGCCGGGGGTCAGGGAGAACGGCGGCCAGTACACCCATGCAGCCTCCTGGGTGATAAACGCCTTTGCAATGCTGGGCCACGGGGACAAGGCTTGGGAGCTCTATAACATGATTAACCCGGTGAATCATGCCAGGACACCGATAGAATGCGCTACCTATAAGGTGGAGCCCTACGTGGTGGCGGCGGACGTATACGCGGTAGGGCCCCATTCGGGGAGAGGGGGCTGGACCTGGTACACAGGCGCTGCCGGCTGGCTGTACAGGGTGGGGCTGGAGTATATACTCGGTTTTATTAAGGAGGGCAACCGCCTCAGGATACAGCCCTGCATTCCAAGGGAATGGGCCAGCTATTCAATAGAGTACAGGTACAAGGGTACCAGGTATCTTATAGAAGTAAAAAACCCTGACAAGGTGAGCCAAGGTGTCCGGGAGGTTACGTTGGATGAAGGAGTCATGGAGGATGGGTATATACCCCTTTCGGAGGACGGTGGCGTTCACAGGGTCCAGGTAATATTAGGAGATAATAGTGAAAACTAGAGATGGGGGGCGAGAAGGTGGAGTATTTATCCGAATACAGGAAATGGGTGGACAGTCCATATATTGATGAGGATACAAAAAAGGAACTTTGGGATATTGAAAACAATGAAGAGGAGATAAGGGACCGCTTCTGCGCATTCCTGGAGTTTGGCACGGCGGGCCTTAGGGGACTTATGGGTGCCGGGGTTAACAGGATGAACGTGTACACGGTGGGAAGGGCCGCCTTAGGTCTTGCAAATTATATAAAGTCCCAGGGGCAGGTTTACGCTGACCGGGGCGTGGTAATCGCCTACGATTCCCGGCGTTTTTCTTTTGAGTTTGCACTGCGCGCAGCGCTGGTGCTGTGCGCAGGTGGTGTAAAGGTCCATCTGTTTGACGATATACGACCAACCCCCCTTTTGTCCTATGCGGTGAGGCACCTTAATACTACGGCGGGTATAGTGGTAACCGCCAGTCACAATCCGCCCGAGTACAACGGTTTTAAGGTATACTGGGAGGACGGGGGCCAGATAATAGACGACAGGGCAGAAAGTATAACAAAGGAGATACTGGGTGTTTGTGATATATGCGAAGTGCCGGTGATGGACAGGGAAAGGGCCCTCCGGGAAGGGCTGCTTGTTATGGCAGGGGAAGAGATTGATCGAAAGTATACCGAGAGGGTGCTGCAGCTATGCCTTGACAGCGAAATGATACGCGAAAAAGGTGGCGACCTGAGAATAGTATACACACCCCTTCACGGTACCGGTTACAGACCAGTGACGACGGTGCTTGCCAAGGCAGGTTTCACAAGGGTTGAGACCGTTAAGGAGCAGCGGGAGCCCCACAGCGATTTTCCCACTGTCCGATCCCCCAACCCGGAGGACCGGGAAGCCCTGGAGCTGGCTATTAATGTGGCGGTGGAAGGGGGAGCGGAACTGGTAGTGGCTACCGACCCCGATGCGGACAGGGTGGGGATTGCCGTAAGAAATAAGGAAGGAGCATTCGAAACCTTTACCGGTAATCAGGTAGGGGTGTTGCTTGCCGAATACATCCTGTCCCGGAGGAAGGAAAAGGGATTAAGTTCGAATGGGGATACAATTATTAAGACCATAGTAACTAGCGAAATGGGAAGGGCCGTGGCCTCAGCATACGGCGTTGATACCATAGATACGCTGACCGGTTTTAAGTATATAGCCGAAAGGATGGAGGAGTTTTCCAGGAGTGGTGAGAGGCGCTTTGTGTTCGGCTATGAGGAGAGCAACGGGTACCTTGCGGGGGACTTTGTAAGGGACAAGGACGGAGTTATTGCAACACTTATGGTGTGCGAGATGGCACTTTTCTATAAGCTTAAAGGCCTGACGCTATCCGAGGTGCTGGAGGACTTGTACCAGCGTCACGGATACTATCTGGAGGACGTTGTTTCCATAAGGCTGGAGGGCTGTGAAGGGCTGGAGAGGATTGGGAATATTATGTCCCATTTCCGGAATAACATAGGACGAATGGAAAAGGTGCTAGGGGAGCCGGTGGAGGAGATAAGGGATTACCTGCAGGGCGTGCGGTATGACGGGAAGGGCGAAAAGTCAGGGAAGCTGGACCTTCCGGTATCCGATGTATTATATTTCAGACTGAAGGGGAACTCCTGGGTGTGCATTAGGCCCTCCGGAACCGAGCCAAAACTGAAAGTATACTTCTCGGTTACCGCCAACAGTAGGGAAGAAGCATTGCAGAGACTAAAGAGGTTTAAGGTGAAAATAGATTCTGTTATGCAGGTGCTGGTTACCAGATGATATATATAACGCATTAAAACTTTATA
>JAAYJF010000138.1 GCA_012523075.1 Clostridiales bacterium
AGTGGTTAGTGGTTAGTGTTCAGTGGACAGTTACCCAAAATCCTATCAAGACTCTTCTAGCACCTATATAACTCACTAATAGTATTACATCCCTTTATCTGTCGCTTAAGAGGGAGGATCCCGAAGAATACGACTTTGTCATTCTGAACGTAGTGAAGAATCCGGCTCCGTCGTTCTGAGGGCGAAGCCTGAAGAATCTTTTGCAATCAGGCATAAGATCCTTCGCTTAGAATGACAGCTGTATAAAGTCTTTATCACGTTATATATAGTACCTAGTACATGTGAAACGTGAGGTGTAACAGATGATAAAAGTACTAATCGCCGATGATGAGGCACCGGCCAGGGAAGAACTAAGTTTCTTAATAAGCAGGCTGGTGGGTTTTCAGGTTGTCGGCGTGGCATCAAGCGGCAGCCAGGCTGTATTTCTTATTAAGGAATTACATCCGCAAGTAGTATTTCTGGACATCCAAATGCCGGGCTTAAACGGCCTGGAGGTCTCAAAGGCCATTGAAGCCTTAGACCCGAAGCCGCTCATCGTATTTGTTACCGCCTATGACGAGTACGCCTTAAACGCCTTCGAAGTGGAAGCGGTGGACTACCTGCTGAAACCGGTAAGCGACGACCGACTTTTAAAAACGGCCAGGAGGCTCAAGGAGCTCCTGGAGCCCAAACTGGCTGAAAAAATCGAAACGCTACTTTCCGGCCAGGGAAAAGAGCCCGTACTAAAACGTATACCGGTGGAAAAAAACGGCAGGATAAAGCTGCTGGAGCCCGGAGAGATAGTTTGTTTTTTCGCCGACCAGGGCTATATAGTTGCAAGGACCGGGGCCGGTGACTTCATAACAAATTTTACGCTAAACGAGCTGGAGGATAAAATCGGGCAAAGGACCTTTTTCCGGTGTCATAAAAGCTATATAGTCAACTTAGACTATATTAAGGAAATAATCCCATGGACCTACAGTTCCTATAAGCTAATAATGAATAACAACGATGAGATACCGGTAAGCCGGCAAAAGTCCAAGGACCTCGCCGCCATGCTTGGGCTATAAAACGCACAACCCTCAATATCTGCATCTTACAGGCGTATATTGCAGTACAGCCCAAATATATAAACATTCGCTTCCTTTTGTTTTATAATAGGGTTAGAATACTGTATTAATATACTTAGACTTTATACTTGATTTTATCAAAGGACCCGAACAACTTTACACCTATTCGTAGCGGCCGGTAGGACGTGCCTTGCTGAAAACCTCTTCATATCGCCGTTGCGCAACCAACGCTGTAAAGGGGGTGAGATTACCAGATACGTGTTTCCTTTGAAATACAAATTTAAAGGAGGTATACCATGAACTCATTATTAGTAATTCTCATCAGTATTGTCTGCTTTATTATTGCCTATGTGACCTATGGCGCATGGCTGGCCAAACAATGGGGAGTTGACCCCAACAGGAAGACCCCCGCTCACACCAGGAATGACGGCGTGGACTACGTCCCGGCCAAGGCCCCGATACTGTTGGGTCACCACTTTGCATCCATAGCCGGTGCCGGCCCCATCACCGGGCCGATAGCCGCAGCCATATTCGGCTGGGTACCTGTTCTGCTTTGGATTATAGTAGGCAGCATATTCTTCGGGGGCGTACAGGACTTCAGCTCCCTGTTCGCATCGGTAAGGCATGACGGAAGGTCCATCGGTGAGGTAATAGAAGCCAACATGGGCAAAACCGGTAAAAAATTGTTTGCCGCCTTTGCATGGCTTACACTGCTGCTTGTAATAGCGGCCTTCACCAATATCGTTGCCAATACCTTTACCGCCGTTCCGGCAGCAGCCTCCGCATCCATGATGTTTATAGTGCTTGCGGTTGTTTTTGGTTATTTCGTGTACCAAAAAGGCGCTCCGCTGGGTATAAGCAGCGTTATTGGGGTAACTCTGCTGTTCATATGCATATGGCTTGGTAATATTTTCCCGCTGGCTCTTAGCAAAAACACCTGGGTGGGCATACTGATGGTTTACATCTTCATAGCATCCGTCGCCCCGGTATGGATACTGCTGCAGCCTAGGGACTACCTGAACTCCTACCTGCTGTATGCAATGATAATAGGTGCGGTGCTGGGTCTTCTCATCATGAGGCCCGCGATGGTTTCCCCCGCCGTTACATCCTTTAACGTAGGAGGCCAGTGGTTGTTCCCAATGCTATTCGTAACGGTGGCCTGCGGTGCCATATCCGGCTTCCACTCGCTGGTTGGCTCGGGTACCACGTCCAAACAAATAGACAATGAAATGGATACAAAGCTTATTGGATACGGGTCCATGCTAATAGAAGGGGTTCTGGCAACAATCGCAATAATAACCGCTGCTTATATAGGTGCTGACAAGTTTGCCGAACTTTCGGCAAACGGTGGCCCCACAAACGTATTCTCGGATGGTATAGGAAACTTTATGACCAGCTTCGGAATACCCTTCGAAATAGGTAAATCCTTCGTGGCCCTTGCAGTTTCAGCCTTTGCTCTTACCAGTCTTGATACCGGTACAAGGCTTGGCCGTTTCATAATGGAAGAGTTTTTCTACGATGCTTCCAAGGAAAAGCAGAATCCGCTGGCAAACAGGTACGTTTCAACCCTGATTACGGTTATCCTGGGCGGATGGCTGGCAATGACGAGCTGGAGCGTAATCTGGCCGGTATTCGGCTCTGCCAACCAGTTGCTTGCGGGCCTTGCACTGCTTTCGGTAGCAATATGGCTTAAAAAGAGCGGCCGAAACTACAGCATGTTCACACTGCCCATGACCTTCATGATGATAGTAACGCTGCTTGCGCTGATACAGCTAATGCAGGCTAACTTGGCGTCAGGAAACCTCATCCTTGTGGTCATCCCGGCACTGCTGTTCGTGCTTGCAATAGTTCTGGCAGTACAGGGTTACAAGGAAATATCTAAGAAAGTGGAATCTCCGCTTAAGAAATAATAGGCTTTAAAGCTAAGAGGACAGGCAAAACGCCTGTCCTCTTTACTTAGACTTAAAGTGCCATCTCTTCAACCCAGCTGTCCCAACCGCCGGCCAAAGACTTTGCATAGTATCCGGATATATTCAGCAGTGCTGCCGCCTGGCCGCTATACTGTCCGTTGTAGCAGTACACTATTATCATTTTATCCTTTGGCAGTTTCCCAAAATTCCTACCCATCTCTTCAAAGGGAATGTTAACCGAACCGGGGATATGGTCCCTTACAAAGTACCCCCTGTTTCTTATGTCCAATATATAAATGCCTTCTTCCTGCCTTAACAACGCTTTTAATTCGCCGGCGTTTATAGTATGTAAATCATCGGGCATTCTTTCAAGATATTGAAATACAGCCGATTGGACTGATTGGCCACCGGCGTCTGTATCCTTACCGAATGCGCTTAACGTTGTTATACCGACAAATATTATTGTAATCAAGCAAACCGCTAAAAGGGCCCTTTCACCGTCTGTTTTAAACATCCATTTACCTCCCCATAAATATACTTGCTAATAAGCAGGTACGGTTACCTGTCACGGTATACAGCTAACCCAGGTTTATCGACGATTAAATGCCTGTTTTGCCTCATATGTCCGGTTCCTGCCCGAGCGCAGCGGTTTCTTTCTCCTTATTCTTAAGCTCAATGGTGTCTACCACATAAACAATTATGCCGATTGTAATACTGTACAAAGCACCCACCGCCAGGGTATTCAAAGGTATAAAGTCACCAAGCATCAGTTCTCCCATATCAAACCTGCCTATATGTATCAAGATACCCTCCTGAACAAGGGTATAGACCAGGACACCGGCCAGGCCGCCCAGGAAAACAAAAGCCGCATCCTTCTTGCCTTCCACCCAGGCCCCTATACAGGTGCCGGGGCAGTAGCCGGAAATAGCAAACCCGACACCAAATATTAGTCCGCCAATCATTACCCCGAAATAATTAAATTTTATTATATCAAGGGTAACAAGTCCCATGGTTCTCAGGCTAAAAACCCCTACCGCAGAAACGCCCACAGACAGAAACATGAATTTTGCCACCGTCAGGTCGATAAGCCTGAGAGTCTTTATTATGTTTTTATACTCCATCGCTCCTACCCTTTGCATTATAATTCCAAACATTATACCAAAAACAATGGCTAACAGGCTATTCACTTAAGCACCACCTCCCGAACCGTAAATCAGCAGGGCTGTTGTAATGCCTGCCGCAAACACCGCCATGCCAAAAACTATGCCGCTTAAAGCCATCTGGCTCATTCCGCTTATTACATGGCTGCTGGTACATCCGCCCGCCAGCCTGGACCCAAAAAGCAATAAAAATCCACCAATGAATGCATGGACAAATCTTAGCCTAGGTCTGTTGCCAAAACGCCCTATCCACATTTCGGGTATGTCTTCCCTTGGAACCTCCACCTTGCTTGTACGGTTTGCAATATATGCTCCTATAAATACTCCCAATACAAGTAACCACTGCCATCCCGCCGAAAGACTTTCTGCCCCTCCGCAGGTACCCTTAATCCAATAGCTGTCTGGTATCCATTCAGGGAAGAAAAAATTCACCAGGTATCCCGTTGTCTGAGAATAAAAAGTTGTCATACCTAGATGATTTCCGGAAAGAAAGATTGTAATATTAAGCAAACCAAGCGCGATGCCCGCGTTAACCCAAGACCATTTGCTCGCCAATTGCCAAACCTCCTCCACTGTATTATCCCGGTATACTAATCATATAGAATAATTTCCCACATATTGCGCATTCAAAATTGATGTCATCCTGAGCGGCCCCTTCGTCATCCTGAGCGAAGCGAAGGACCTTATGTCCGTCTCTATTTTAAATATCAGCCCAACCTAAAAACCTCTCCCGGGTCCACCTTTATGTTTCTGGGATAATAGGCCCCCGTTTTCCGGGAAAATGCATACCTCTCTGCCAGTTCCCCCGACCGGGCCATATCTGTTATTCTACCAAGACATTCAACAAGCCGGTCTATATCATTTTTGTTATTATAGGCCGCAAGGCTCACCCTTACCATGCCGGGGATACCGCTTAAATCTCCGGTCCTTTTCTTGTGAATAATCCTTGCAACATGCTGCGGCTTAAGCCTTAAGAGGTGCAGTACATAGGGATGGGCGCAAAAACAACCATTCCTCACCGCAATACCATCCTCCCACGCCAGGGCTGCAGCTGTCAGTTCATGGGTCACACCCTCCAGGTTAAAGGTAATAACGCCCACCCTGTTTTCAGTATTGTCAGGGTTCTTCTCACCGTATATCGTTATGCCTTTTATTTGGGCAAGCTTTTTTAAGGCGTATGAAGTCAGTGCCCTTTCATGGTTTTCTATATTACCCATACCGTGCCCTTCCAGGTACTTTACAGCCGCCGCCAGGGCCACTGCCCCGACCACGTTGGGCGTTCCCGCCTCCTCCCTGTCCGGCAGCCCCGCCCATTCCACCAACTCCCGGGTCACTATGCTAATGGTGCCGCCCCCGGTGTATTCGGGGCCACCTCTTAAAAAAGCATGCTTGGGGCCTATAAGTACCCCGGTTCCAAAGGGAGCGTACATCTTGTGGGCGGAGAAGACCAGGTAGTCTATATGCTCCGGGTGGCCGTCGGGTTTAATATCCAGTGGCGAATGGGGTATAAGTTGGGCACCGTCCACAAGGACCGGCACGCCCGCCCGGTGCGCCAGCGCAGCGATTCTTCCTAAATCGTTCTTATAGCCGGTCACGTTGGAGGCCCCGGAAACGCTGACAAGCTTTATACTGTCTCCATACTGCCTTAATTTTGCCTCAAGGTCGTCATAGTTTAAGGCACCCTTTTCGTCCAAGGCTGCGTATACCGGTTTGGCCCTGGACCGCCATGGAAGGTCATTGGAGTGGTGCTCCATCATTGTTGTCAGTATTACATCATCCTTTGTAAGCCCCATTCTGTATGACACCTTGTTCACCGCTTCGGTTGAATTCTTAACAAAGATAATGCTGTTTTTTCTAAGGTCAGCCTTTACAAACTCCCCAACAATCTCATGGGCCTCATCGTATACACGGGTGGAAACTTGCGACTTGAAACCGGCACCCCTGTGTACGCTTGAATACCAGTCCATAAATTCATTCACTTTCTCCAGCACCGGTCCCAGTACCGGCGTGCTGGCGGCGTTGTCAAGGTTTACACAGGTTTTATACCCTCCTCCGTAGAGGGGCACTTTCTTGTCTATGCCTACTATATCCCTACGGAACCTGGCCTGGTTAAAGACTTCTCTTGAAAACGGCACTGCATCATCTCCCCTTGTAAAAATGAAAAATCAACATGCGGATGCCTCCAAAGCATTTGCATGTTGATTTTTCATTATCTTATCCAATGACCTCTTCGGCGGCCATCGGCACATAGCCCTCTGAATGATCGGGAATAAGCATTGATATGCGTGTTCCCTCACCCTCACGGCTTTCAATTTTCAAGCCGTAATCGTTTCCGTACAAATTTTTAAGCCTTTTATCTATGTTCCTAAGGCCAATCTTCTTGTAGGAACCGCTACTCTCCTCCTGTGTCAGTATGCTGCTTATGTCAAACCCCACTCCGTCGTCCTGCACGTATATATGGATGCCTCCTTCGCTAGCGGTTACACCAATAACCACGGTACCCCCGTCTTCCTTAGGGGCTAGCCCGTGTTTTATGGAGTTCTCCACCAGGGGCTGCAAAAGCAGGGGCGGGATGTGGCAGTTTATACCCTCCTGTATCTGGAACTTTACGTTGAGCCGGCTTCCGAACCTAGCCTTTTCTATATTCAAATAGGATTTGATATTTTTAATCTCGGTATAAAGGTCAATGTTTTCCCCATAGTGGCCCAGGTTGTTCCTCAAAATATCCCCAAGGTCTATAAGGAGCTTCCTGGCCGTACCGGGGCTGCTCCTGCAGTAGGATACTATGGTATTAAGGGCGTTAAACAAAAAATGCGGGTTTATCTGAGCTTGTAGCGCTTTTAGCTCGGCCTTTGCCAAAAGGCGCGACTGCTCTTCTATTTTGCTTAGCTCCAGCTGCGTGGAAAAAAGTTGTGCCAGGCCTAATGCCAGTTCCTCCTCAACCCATCCTATACTGCCTCTGCCTGCTTTAAAAAGCACCAGGCTTCCCACTATTATATTTCTTTCCTTGAGAGGAACCGCTATTATGGTCTGCTCCCTTCCGTCGGGTCCGGTGGTACTCACAATATTGTTTTCTCCCGTTATGATGACATCAAGCACCGCCGGATTCTCTATGGGCCTGTCGGTAACTAAGGTAGTGTTTATACTGCCGTAAAAGGACAGTACTTTTTTTGTATCGGTTATAGAAACCCCGTCTATACCCGTCATGCCGCGGATTATCTTGGTGGCCTTCGCAGCTGATAGGGTATTAAGCCCCTTTCTTAAAAAGGGCAGGGTTTTATTAGCAATATTTAGCGCCAGTTGGGCATTCATGGCAGCGGTCTTCTCCTGCTCTCCGAATATGTTATTAATAAATAGGATTGACACAACCATTCCTATCGAGTTAATCACAGTCATGGGTATAAAGATTATCTTTACAACCTCAATGGCTCTACTTAGAGGGGAAGCCAGCAGCAGTATCATAGCCATTTCCAGCATTTCGGCAACAATCACAGCCGCAAGGGGATACCTATAGTTAATGGTTTTGTTGCCTACCCTGCGATGCAGATACCCTCCTATGCCGCCCTGTATGACCGTCGATATTCCGCAGGCCACCGCCGTAAAACCTCCTATGTTAATAACCCACCGGTGTATTCCCGCGATAAGTCCTGCACCTATGCCCACAACGGGGCCGCCCAGAATTCCTGCAATCATAACTGCTATAATTCTGGAGTTGGCTATGGAACCCATAATAGGCACACCGAAATAGGTTCCCAGTATACCTATCCCTCCGAATATCAATACCAGCAGTATGCGCTCGTAGGAGGATATTACCTTTTTAAGGATGAGTTTTTTGAACACACCAATCCTCGAAAGGAAGAATACCAGGATAATGATAATGCCCAGCTTGTTGGCGAGGTTACCCACAACCTCCATTATTACCGATACCATACCAGCACCCCCATTCTAGTGGTTTGTGGTTTGTGGTTTGTGGTTTGTGGTTTGTGGTTTGTGGTTTGTGGTTGGTGGTTAATGATTAGTAGCCAGTTTCCAGTGCTATTCTTGCAAGTTTTTCCTAGTCACTAATCACTAGTCACTGTTCACTAGTCTTTTTATTATAACACAATAAATGCGCTGCTTACAGGCTACCAATCGACAAATTTGAACGAACTTACATCAAAAAGTCCCTTATCGGTGATTTTGAGGCTGGGTATAACCGGCAGTGCCATAAAGGAAAGGGTTATAAAGGGATCAATTTCTTGATGCACTCCCATTTCCCTAGCTCTTTCAAGCAGGGTTTCCAGGACCTTTCTCACCTCAGCGGCAGGCCTATCGGTCATAAGACCCGCCACCGGCAAGGGTAGCCTCAATACGTCACCTTTCCTACCGTCGGCTATGCAGTAGCCCCCACCACATTCATTAAGGGCCGAAACCGCCCTTGCCATTAATAAGTCGTCGTCTCCCACAACTATTATATTATGGGAATCGTGGGCAACCGAAGAAGCTATGGCACCACACTTAAGCCCAAGACCGCGGATGAAGGCAGCGGACACGTTCCCGGTGGCCCTGTGCCTTTCCACCACCGCAATTTTTAGAATATCGCCCCCCGGAGGGGGTATAAGAACACCATTCTTTTCATCCATCTCATGGTATTCAAAGCTGGTCTCTATGGAACCGGGCAGCACCCCAATTACCGGCGCCCTTAAATCTTTACCCCTTATCTCAAAGTCCCCCAGGCCAAGGGGAGCAATGTTTATAGAACTGCCAGCGGGTGCAGGGTGGGGTGCCACCCCTGGCTCCTCCAGCATTCGGCCCTTTTTCGCTATACTCCGTCCCAGCACAAATACCTCTTCCACATTAAAGCTTTCAAGGCCATCTACCACCACCAAATCTCCCCTATAACCGGGAGCAATGGCTCCCTGGTCTTTGAGGTTATAGCACCGGGCCGGGTTTATGGTTGCCATCCTGACGGCAGTCATCGGGTCAAGGCCAAGACCTATGGCCTTTCGGATGCAGTGGTCTATGTGCCCCTCGGTCATTATATCCTCAAGATGCCGGTCGTCGGTGCAGAACATAAAGTGCCACCAGTTATCACGGTTTACAGCAGGCAGAAGACTTTCCAAATTTTTAGCCGCGGTACCCTCCCGTATCGCTACATACATGCCAAGCCGCAACCTTTCTATGGCTTCCTCCGCCGATACGCATTCATGGTCGGTGGAGATGCCCGCCAGGCGGTACGCTCCGAGGCTATCTCCCGACAGGCCGGCACCATGGCCATCTATAATCCGTTCCCCGGCGGCGGTAATCTTTGCCATTACGTCCGGGGCCCCGGCAAGAATACCGGGATAGTTCATCATTTCTCCAAGTCCCAGCATGCCTTCCTGTTGTAGCAGGGCCTTTATATCCTCTGCGTCAATTACCGCACCGGCTGTCTCGAAGGAAGTGGCGGGAACGCAGGAGGGCACCATTATATGGACGACAAGGGGCAAGTCTCGGCTCGCCCGGGCCATGTATTCTATGCCGCGCCTTCCCAGTACGTTGGCTATCTCGTGGGGGTCAGCTATCACCGATGTTGTTCCCCTGGCGGCGACAACTGATGCAAAAATGCGCGGTGTCACCATGGCAGATTCTATATGTACATGGGCATCTATAAACCCCGGACACACTATCCTTCCTTCTAAGTCAATTTCCTCTATGCTGTCAAACCGCCCGACACCGACTATATGCCCCTCCTCCAGTGCGATGTCTCCCTCCTCTATCTCCCCGGAAAAGACGTTGACAACCCTGCAGTTTTTGAGTACCATGGCCGCCTTCCTTTTTTTGAGAGCAACCTTCATAAGCTTTTCTGGCTTAAAACCCATAAAGCTTCCTCCTTTCTTAAAAAGGCCCTCCTGCTAAGCAGACGGGCCCGGTCTGACTAAAAAATCATCTTATCAGACTCCAGATGATGGGCTTCATGAAACGCTAGCGTATGCTAAAAATGGTTTAGATTAGGAAACTCGCCGAAGCTTCGCAGAAAGTCCGTAGGCTTGGCAGGACGCCAAGCCAGGCTTTTCGCGCCATGGAGGGCGCATAAAATGCGTTAGGACTTTCAAGAAGCAAGGCTTTAGTTTCCTCTAAAGCATTTTCGCATAGAGCGGGTATTCATGAGGCCTAAAATAATTTACACAAAAAATATAAACCTTATCACAAAGAATAAAGCTAAAATGAACATTACCGGTGAAACATCCCTGTACTTTCCCGAAACAAGCTTAATAACAACGTAGGACAGAACTCCCATTACCAGGCCTTCAGCTATGCTGTAGGTTAGGGGCATAAGTATAATGGTCAGGAAAGCCGGTATGGCTTCGGTGTAGTCCGACAGGTCTATCTTTAATACTGGCTCCATCATGAACAGTCCAACCAGTATAAGGGCCGGAGCGGTAGCTTGTCCCGGTATTGCTGTAACAATAGGCGAGAAAAACAGTGCCAACAGGAACAATACTCCCGTTACCAGCGATGTAAGACCGGTCCTCCCACCCTCCGCAACTCCCGATGCGCTTTCCACATAGGTTGTAACGGTACTGGTTCCAAGGGCCGCACCGGCTATGGTACCAACGGCGTCCACCGCAAGGGCCCTGTTGATTCTGGGGAGTTTACCGTCCTTATCCAGCATGTTGGCCTTTGAGGCAACGCCCACCAGGGTACCCAATGTGTCGAATAGGTCCACAAAGGTAAAGGTAAATATAATCGGTATCAGTCCAAAATTTAAAGCCGCTTTAAAGTCCATCTTAAACAATATGGGTGAAAGGCTGGGCGGTGGGCTTACTATTCCCTCCGGCCACGGTACTATTCCAAATATCATGCCTGTAAGGGAGGTAACCAGTATGCTTATAAGCAGTGCACCTTTTACTTTTCTAGCCAGCAGCAGCCCTGCCACAACCAGTCCGAATACAGAAAGAAGAACCTTCGGGTCGTGGAAGTTACCAAGGGCAACATAGGTATCGGGGTTTGCCACTACTATGCCCGCCTGGGTAAAACCAATAAAGGCGATAAAAAGTCCAATACCAACACTTGTCGCCAGCTTCAAATTCATAGGAATAGCATTGAAAATCGATTCCCTTGCAGTTGTAAGCGTAAGCAGAAGGAAAATAACTCCGTTAATAAATACTGCAGCCAGGGCAGCTTCCCAGCTAATCCCCATTCCCAGCACCACACCAAAGGCGAAAAAGGCGTTAAGGCCCATACCGGGGGCCAGGGCGAAGGGGTAGTTCGCATAAAACGCCATAAATATGGTCGCAAATGCGGTGGAAAGACAGGTTGCGGTTATAAGGGCACCAAAGTCCATCCCCGTCGCGCTTAATATCCCCGGGTTTACCATGATTATGTAACCCATCGTCATGAATGTTGTTATTCCTGCAACTACTTCGGTTTTTACATTGGTATTGTGTTCAGAAAGCTTGAAATACTTTTCTAACACCGTCATACCTCCTCGTCTGAAATGTAATTTAGTTAATAATTCCGAACGTCACACCAATATTATATAATAATAGTCCGTACTGGTCCATACTTTTTAATATAATTTAGCCAATTGTTCAGTTTATTTGTGGTTCGTCGAAGTTTGCCGGCATAAAAGGTAGGTTGCAATCGGCAGCTACTACATTCTAATTTAATTTCTCCATCCGCATTGATTATTATCAAAAAATAATGCCAGCGTCACTCGGCATACAATAAACAGCGCAAAGCCCGCATATAAGCTTAAACAAGACATTTCGTGGTGTTCTCACAGAATGCTAATACCCCATGGTATCATCGAGGGAATCATCTCCATCTATCCAGTCCTGCACCTCTATAGTCCTGAACAGGTCTTCGCTGTCTCTTATAACCACTTTTCTTATTCCTGCATTTATTATAAGCCTTTTACACATGGTACAGGAGCTGGCGTTATGGACCAGTTCCCCGGTATCCATATCCCTGCCCACCAGGTACAAAGTGGAACCCAGCATATCCCTTCTGGAAGCCGAGATAATACAGTTGGCCTCCGCATGAACGCTTCTGCATTTTTCGTAGTTTTGACCCCTGGGTATATTAAGTTTTTTCCTGGTGCAATATCCAATATCGCAACAATTCGCCCTTCCCCTCGGGGCGCCTGTATAACCGGTCGAAATTATCTCGTCATTCTTAACAATAATGGCTCCGTAGTTTCTACGCAGGCAGGTTCCCCTCTCCAAGACGGTCTCCGCAATATCTAAATAGTAATTATACTTATCTCGCCTCTCCATATTCTCCTCCCTTTACAACAGGTATTACAATGTTTTACCCCCATATCCGTTATCTGTTTCCCTACTAATTCTAGCAGTACATAGCTACATAATCAATCCCGGACATCCATCCGGGCGGAATTTACTTCCTTGCTGCACCGGGGTAGTGGATATTCGGCGCAGCAAGCCCCGGCAAAGCGCCCGGTCAATTAATAAAGGACCTGCCCTCGGGCGGCAGGTCCTTTATCAGTGGATACCGTTTCTTGTATTGTTTTCGTATTTGTCCAGCAGCTCCCTTATCCTTCTCGACTGCAGGCCGGTCTGCTCGGCAAACTCCTGGAATACTTCCTTAACCTCGTTATCATCCACCTGTTTTGAAAATGTCTCCAAATCCCTTACCCTTTCCTGCGAATCCAAAGCCATTTTAAGCAGAACATCCCTGGTATTCATTTAAGTAAAAACACCTCCTGACATTTGGCTACTTATTATATTCTTTCATAATTACGAGCTTTATATGTATTGGATGTTATGCTCTTTGCTCGTTGTCAGTCAAGCGATGGGCCAAATTTTTAAGTATTCTCGCGGTAATGCCCCATATAATACGGCCGTTATAACAATAAAAACAGACTTGATAGGTCCCCGAACTCCAGTTATAACCCTCCCCTTTGGGTATCAGTTCAAAGGGGAATCCCCGGGGTATTTGAAGTTTAGTGGCTACCCGATAGCATTCCGGCTTGGTTTTTAAGAAAAAGTCCAGGGGTACCGTAAACACCTCGTCCACCTCATCGGGAGCTCCCTTTATACGGTCCACATAGGGCCTTTTTATCTCTCCTACAAAGGGATATATTATATAATTAAAGGGCGTTACAAGGTAATCCAGGGGCCCGAACACCGAAACGGCTTCCTCCGGTATGTTAAGCTCCTCCGAAGTCTCCCTTATCGCTGCCCCAAGCGGTGTCTCATCCTCCTCCTTCCTGCCTCCGGGCAGGCTAATTTCTCCGGGTTGTTTTTTTAGTGTGGACGCCCTCGTCTCCAGTAGCACCCGGCAGCCTCCCTCCACATCAATTAGGGGCACCAAAACGCCAAAGACCTGGTATTCCCCCTCCGGCCTCGCCCTTCCATCCTTTATAAGCTTCTTTACCTGTTCCGTATCCATTAAACTCCCCCCTGTACCTACATTCTATTATATATCATTTCAGTCTATATAGAACGCATTTAAAACTTTACATCTCCTAGTGTGCCATCCTGAGCGAAGCCATTGTCATCCTGAGCAAAGCGAAGGACCTCGCGCAGCGAAGGACCTTGCCAAACGAAGGACCTTATGGCTATCTACATGAAGATTCTTCACTACGTTCAGAACGGCATAGCCGGATTCTTCGGGCTTCGCCCTCTTAAGCGACGGAGTCGGATTCTTCAGGCTTCGATTCTTCAGAATGACAGATAAAAGAATGTAGTACTATTAGTAAGTTGTATATATTCTCAACAAATAGGACAAATGGTGTTTAAAAGGGACATTCCCTGCATATATATATCAATATAAACCTGTAGCACAAAAAATTCCAATACATGAAAAGCTTTTCTTGAAAGAGAATAATACGTATGATATAATAAAAACTGCGTTTTAAGGTTTTAGCCCATCACGCCACAGAGTAACCCATGTGTAGTATCTCCGGCAAGTCTCGGCATTTATTGTTAAGCATATCAGAGTTAATAGCACGAGGTTTCCGGCAACCAGGGAATACAACACAAAGCTTCACATTCATGACTGTTATTACTGTACATACAGTCGCGTGTGGGCGCTGTAACAATTACGCCTAATTCACTTAAACAGGCAAACTGTGCTACGGTTTGGTATCAAAACTGTCAGTACCGCTGAATTCCCATATATATGGGAAACGGGGGAACCAATCAATGGGGTGAATCCCGCTATTTAAGGGGTAGGGCCATTCTCTTTCGGCCCGAATCCGTCAGCTAACCTCGTAAGCGTGGAAAGAGGGCTCGTCTCCCTCTTTCAAGCAAATTTAATGAAAGGGGAGTAAACCTATGAAA
This sequence comes from Clostridiales bacterium, assembly GCA_012523075.1. GTDB lineage: Bacteria > Bacillota > Clostridia > Ch29 > Ch29 > JAAYEV01. The sequence continues at coordinate 14,388 of JAAYJF010000138.1, forward strand.
CAGCTTAGCGCCAGCGCGCTGACCCGCACACTGGATAGACAGTCTCTTTTAGAAAGTATTCACGTAAGAAAAGCCATCCCAGAAGACGTTTACGAGATATACAGAATCGCCTCCAGCGTTGGACATAAGAGTAAGGATTCAGATAAGGGTTTCCTAGTAGACGACTACAAATCCAATCCTTCAAAGTACAAAGAGATGTTCCTTCCCCGAATATTTGAGCTGGAACACTTTTATGTAGCCCACACTGCAAACAGACCCGTGGCCTTTTTAATGGCTTACGATAAGGCCGACTGGCTGAGGCATAATCCTGACTGGCTTGATGAGATTTACTGGCACCCTGCTTTTGACGCAAAGCACACAAAAAAATTCGTACTGGTGGATAAAACGGCAGTTTGCTCCGGCCTAACCGGCATGGGGATTGGGAGCAAACTCTACGAAAGGCTTATAAGCGATATAACCGCCAAGGGGATTACAGACGTATTTGCCGAGACAATAATAAGCCCGATACCCAACTTTGCATCATTGAATTTCCGCAAAAAGCAACATTATGAACTGGCGGGAGTAAGGTATGAGGAGTATAACGACGATATTCTGACAGACCTGGTATACCACAAAAAGGTGTAACCGGTCTCTGCCCCTCGGGGCTGATGGAAACTCCATCAGCTCCACTTTTTTTGCAGAAATACGGCAACCGTCCTTGAATAGCGGCTACCGTAATTTATGCTTTTTTCAGTAGCTTTTCCATTTGTTCAAGGGGCATGCAGTTGAACACATCGCCCTCCTCCAGCCATCCTTTACGGGCGGTATCCACACCGTACACCATATCCTCCAGCCCCTCCGGTGAATGGGCGTCGGGGCTTATGCTTATTTTAACCCCCATCTCCTTTGCCCTTCTGCACCACCGCCAGTCCAGGTCCAGCCTGTAGGGGTTTGCATTAAGTTCTATCACCTTCCCCAGCCCTGCGGCAGCCTCTATCACCCTTTCAAGGTCCACCGGGTAACCCTCCCGCGCCAGTATAAGGCGCCCGGTAGGATGGCCCAGCATGGTGACGTGGGGGTTTTGGAGGGCCCGGACAAGCCTTTTAGTCATGGTATCCCTGTCCATGGTAAAGGCCGAATGGACCGAAGCTATAACAAAGTCAAAGGAGACCAGTATTTCATCCGGGTAATCCAGGGACCCGTCGGTAAGTATATCGCTTTCTATGCCAGCGAATATTCTAAAATCACTATAAAGCTCATTCAGTCTGTTTATTTCCTCCCTCTGTCTTAAAATATCCTCCGCCTTAAGCCCACCCGCATAGTAGGCGGAGCGGCTGTGGTCCGATATGCCTATATATTGCATTCCCATTTCCATGGCCCTCTTCGCCATATCCTCTATGGAAGAAGTGCCATCGCTGTACCGGGTATGTATATGGAAAATACCCCTTATATCCTTATACTCAACCAGCCGGGGTAGAGTACCCTGCTCCGCCGCCTCAATCTCGCCGGTGTTTTCCCTAAGCTCCGGGGGAATGTACCCCAGCCCCAGGCGCTCAAAAAACTCTGCCTCATCGGTACACTGCATACTCCCTTGGGCTTGGTCACTAAAAATTCCGTATTCGTTTATTTTAAGCCCCAGGCCCTTGGCCCTGTGCCTCATGGCGGTATTATGTTCCTTGCTACCGGTAAAATGATGTAGCGCAAAGGGGAACTGATGGTCATTAACCACCCTCAGGTCCACCCTTATACCGCTGTCCAGAAGGGCTCCCAGTTTGGAACTTCCCCTTTCAATCACCCTTTCAATCCAGGGCAGGCTGGCGAAGGCGTCCATTATCCCGTCGGCATCATCACCGGAGGCGAGTATATCTATGTCCTTCACCGTCTCGTTTTTTCTCCTTAAGCTTCCGGCGATACTTATGCGGCTTACAATTCCCCGTTCCCGGAGCCCCTCTTCCAAAGCCCTGGCCTTATGCAGGGCTTCGGGGTACAAGTATCTACCCCGGTTTCTTTTAAGATATTGTATTCCCTCAAGGGCTTTTTTCTGGGTTTTCTCACCGAAGCCGGGAAGCTCTAAAAGACGGTTTTCTATGCACGAATACTCTAATTCCCCCAGTGTGGTTATGCCCAGCTCTTCATAGAGAGCCCTTACCTTTTTGGGCCCCAGGCCCGGAACCTTCAAAAGGTCAAACAGGCCTGGAGGTATTTTTTCTTTTATCCGTTTGTAATACTCCAGATGGCCTGTATTCACTAGTTCCTTTATCTTTTCATCCAGGGCTTTACCGATGCCCTTTACCTCCTTAAGCTTGTCCTGCCTGACCAGTTCCTCAATATCTTCGGTCAAAAGTTCCACGCTTCGGGCACCGTTGTAATAGGCCCTTGACTTGAACGGGCTCTCCCCGAGAAGCTCCAGCATGGTACCTATTTCAGTAAGGATTTGGGCTATTTCCTTCCTGTCCACCGTACCACCCCCGGTTATTTTTTG
>JAAYJF010000178.1 GCA_012523075.1 Clostridiales bacterium
GTGGATTACGGTACGGAAGGAAAGAAAATTGGCGTAATTGCCCATATTGACATAGTACCCGCCGGTGACGGCTGGACCTATCCGCCTTTCGAAGGCAGAATTGTCGATGGCAAGCTTTACGGAAGGGGTGCTTTGGACGATAAAGGCCCGTTGGTGGCTTCGCTTTATGCTATGAAGGCGATTAAGGAAAGCGGCATGTCTTTAAAAAACCATGTGCGCTGTCTAATAGGTTGTGACGAAGAAAGCGGTATGCGCTGCGCAAAGTACTATTTAAGCAAGGAAGAGCAGCCATGGGGTGGATTTTCGCCGGACGGGGAGTTTCCCGTTATCTTTGGAGAAAAAGGGATCTACCGTTTCAAATGTAGCGACGAATGGGAACAGCCGGAAAATGAAGACCGGTTCCGCATTATTAAAATTGAAGGCGGTACCCGTATGAACGTGGTGCCCGAAACAGCCGCCGCCGTGTTGCAAGGCAGTGTCGAGTTACTCGCACTGGCAGAGCGGCTTCTCGACCAGTACAATCCGGAAGGCCGAATAACCCTTGAACAGGAAGGTGATAAGCTGGTAATAAAGGCGCAAGGGATGAGCGCGCATTCCTCCATGCCCTGGCAGGGAGTGAGCGCCAACAATTTGCTGCTAAATTTTTTACGCCGGATGCCTTTAACTCCGTCTGCCGCGGAACAGTACATTTACGCCCTTGCCGACCTTTTTGCTGACGGACATGAAGGTAAAGGTTTAGGGATAGCCTGCAGCGATGAAGTGTTTGGACAGCTTACTCTTTCACTGGGTGTGCTGAATGTTGACAGCAAGGGGGGTAGCGCTTCCTTCGACCTGAGATACCCTAGTCTTGGCGAAAGGGAAGCATTATGGGAAAAGATTTCTGAAGCTTGTAAGGCTCGTTCTCTAAAGCTCACTCTTTTACAGGATAAACCCGGCCTTTATGTTCCGCAGGATTCCGAAATGGTTCAATGTTTGCTGAGGGCTTACCAGGAGACCTCCGGCAGGAAAGAGGGCCCGATAACCATAGGCGGCGGTACTTACTGCCGTACCATGAAAAACTTTGTGGCATATGGCCCGGTATTTCCCGGCCAAAAAGAACTGGCCCATGAGCGGGATGAATATATAAGCATAGACGATTTAATTCTCTGCACTAAAATATATGCCCAAGCACTCTATTCCCTGATGAAATAACCTGTTGTGGAGGTGATGGCTGTTAGTCGGTTTAAAGCATAGACGTAGACTTGGCATATTACACAATTATTTACTGTGACTGGAATGGGATTACCATCGTATGTGTGTGAAAGGATGGCCAATAAACGATAGTTGGAACGTGTGTATCCAGCTAATCTGAAAAAAGGAGATGAGGATAATGAAAAGGTTACTCTTGCTGTTACTGGTTGTGTGTCTGTCAATTTCTCTTGTTGCCTGTGGAGGAGGTGGCACCGATACTCCTGCCGATGTAACCCCTGAGCCCTCTACAGGTGGAGGCGGAGAAAGTATCTTCCGTGTGACGCAGACCATTATGCCCAAATGGGACCCGGCAGTGGGTTCGGACTACGCTTCCTGCGTTGTCTTGATCAATGCTTACGACAGCTTGGTATTCCCTACACCGGATGGGGGCGTTGAGCCTGGGGTTGCTGAATGCTGGGA
>JAAYJF010000060.1 GCA_012523075.1 Clostridiales bacterium
ACACAGGTAAAGTCCTCCAGCGCTGATGGTACTGAGGTGGAGACGCCTTGGGAGAGTAAGTCGCTGCCGGGTTTAACTTTTAAAGCAGTTCATCCCTTATGGATGGACTGCTTGTTTTGATTCATAATGGGTGGGATTATTGTTTTTTTACTGCAGGGAACACTAATAAATGAGCAGTTTACGGCAGGAATTTATGGTATTTTAAAGAATTTGATTATATACTTATATATAGTGTGGACCTTCCTTAGGTATAGCCTTTAGACTGAGGGGACGTTGGTATACATAGAAAAAATTAAAGGAGGAAAAGTGATAAATGGCATACAAAAGCGATATAGAGATAGCACAGCAGGCGAAGTTAAAGCCCATTATGCAGGTAGCAGAAAAGCTGGGCATAGGTGAGGAGTATACGGAAGCTTACGGGAAGTATAAAGCTAAGATTGACTATAATGTTTTAAAAGAATACAGCCAATCTTCAGACGGCAAGCTTATTCTGGTTACCGCCATAACTCCCACTCCGGCCGGTGAAGGCAAGACCACCACAACGGTAGGGCTGGGGGATGCCCTTAACAGACTTGGTAAAAAGGCCATGATAGCCCTAAGGGAACCGTCCCTAGGGCCGGTGTTTGGTATTAAGGGCGGTGCGGCCGGCGGAGGATATGCCCAAGTGCTGCCCATGGAGGATATTAACCTTCACTTCACCGGGGACATACATGCCATCGGAACGGCAAACAATCTTTTGGCTGCTATGGTTGACAACCATATACACCAGGGCAATGTCCTTGATATCGACACAAGAAGGATTGTGTGGCGAAGGGCAATGGATATGAATGACCGGCAGCTAAGAAGCATGGTAAACGGGCTGGGCGGCAGGGGTAACGGAGTGCCCAGGGAGGACGGTTTTGACATTACCGTTGCCTCCGAGATAATGGCCATAATGTGCCTTGCTGCGGATATAGACGATCTGAAGCAGAGGCTGTCCAGAATAATAGTGGCCTACGACAGAAAAGGCAAACCTGTAACGGCGGGCATGCTTAAAGCCCACGGAGCGATGGCAGCCCTTCTTAAGGATGCGCTAAAACCCAATCTGGTACAGACCCTTGAGAACAATCCCGCCTTTGTGCACGGGGGACCCTTTGCAAACATCGCCCATGGCTGCAACAGCATAATAGCCACAAAGATGGCGCTTAAACTTAGCGACTATGTGGTTACCGAAGCAGGCTTCGGTGCCGACCTGGGTGCCGAGAAGTTTTTTGATATAAAATGCCGTAAGGCAGGCCTTGTTCCCGATGCGGTGGTAATAGTGGCTACCGTAAGGGCTCTTAAGCACCACGGGGGCGTTGCAAAGGATAAGCTGGGCGAGGAGAACCTTGAAGCACTGAAGAAGGGTATGCCAAATCTTCTTAAGCATGTTGAAAATATAACACAAAAGTTCGGCCTGCCGGCGGTGGTTGCTATAAATAGATTCCCCGACGACAGCGAAAGGGAGCTTGAACTCATACGGGAGCAGTGTGCTACATATGGCGTGGATGTGGCTTTGTCCGAGGTTTGGGGCAAAGGCGGAAAGGGCGGAGAAGGGTTGGCCGAAAAAGTTCTAGCCGCTATTGAAAACGGGGAAAATCATTTCAGGTTTGTTTACCTGGATGAGGACGATATAATGGAGAAGATAAGAAAAGTAGCCATTGAAGTTTATGGCGCAAATGGGGTTGTATTTAGCGGCCCGGCGATTGCGGCTATAAAACAGGCAGAGGAGCTGGGACTTTCCGCGTTGCCGGTGTGCATGGCCAAGACGCAGTATTCCCTTTCGGACAATCCAAAGCTTTTGGCAAGGCCGGAGGGCTTTGAGATTACCGTAAGGGAGATAAGGATATCTGCCGGAGCAGGATTTATAGTCGCCATAACCGGTGATATTATGACCATGCCGGGGCTCCCAAAGGTGCCCGCGGCGGAAACCATAGACGTAGACGATGAGGGAAGGCTCTCGGGCCTCTTTTAAATACAAAGAACGCGGCTCGGCCCACGGCCGTAGCCGCGGCTACCATGGAGGGATGTATAAATGGCACTTTTACTTAACGGCAAAGAAGTTGCACGGACCAAAAAAGACCAAATAATAAAAAGGGTGGATGCCCTTAAGGCAAGGGGTATAAGCCCGGCACTGTGCATTGTAATGGTGGGAGACAGGGCGGATTCCCACGCCTACGTTAAAGGAGCCACAAAAGCCCTCTCCGGGTGCGGAATAGGCTGTCACCTGGCGCACTTTCCTGAAACCGTTGGAGAGCAGCAGCTACTTGAAGAAATAAAGGCGATAAACCAAAACCCGGAGTATCACGGGATTATTGTAATGAGGCCGGTGCCCGCCGCGATACGGTGGGAGACTATAGAAGAGGCCATATCCCCTGCCAAAGACGTTGACTGTGTAACCGTCCAAAACCTGGCCGGTGTGTTCAAGGGCGATGCCGGCGTATTTTATCCCTGTACCGCCAAGGCGGTAGTGGATACGCTGGACCATTACGGCGTTGAGATGCAAGGCAAAAACGTGGTTGTGATAGGCAGGAGCCTGGTGGTGGGAAAACCCTTGGCGATGCTGCTTATTAAGAAAAATGCCACCGTTACAATATGCCATTCTAAGACCTTGGACCTTGACCGGGTTACCTCAAGGGCGGACATAATAGTGGCCGCCGCCGGTACCCCGGGCCTTGTGGGGCCGGCCTCTGTGAACAAGGACAGCATAGTAGTTGACGTTGGAATAAACATGGTGGACGGAAAGCTTACCGGGGATGTGGACTTTGACCGGGTGGAACCTCTGGTGTCCATGATTACACCAGTGCCGGGTGGAATCGGGTCGGTGACTACATCGGTGCTTATGGAGAATATAGTCACCGCCGCTGAGTGACGGAGGGGACGGGGCTGTTGTCACGTATGCTTTCAGTCCCCTGGATGTAGAACCAGGGCTCGGATACCTGACGGGTCAGGCTCTGGACAGCCTTATGTGCAGGGGATGCAGATAAACCACGAATGGAGAATAGCAATATGGAAGTAATAATGAAAGAAAGAAACCGTCAGCCGAAAATCCCGGGAGGCAGGGTTTTTTTGTTCATCGTAGCCACAATATTGTTTATTAATATATCCGTTATAATTATCAACCGCCTTGCGCCGCTGGCGGCGGGATTTGCCAGCCTTATCCTGGTATTGCTGGTTATGGTCATTGCCTATAGGGTAATGACCGGCAGGGTAACCGAATATTATTATATACTTACTGACAGTGGACTTCTATTTCACAGGGCAATGGGAATAAGGGAAATAAAGCTTATGGAAATTCCCTATGATAGAATAACGGATATAAGGCCCGCCGGGGACATAGAACCACCGATAAAGGTGTATTACTTCCTGTGCGATAAAAATGACAGCGGCAAAAGGGTGCTGACCTTTAGGGATGGGGATAAGGTCCTGGGCGTGGCCTTTGCACCGGGACGAGAGTTCTTGGACGCCCTGCTTGAAAGGACAGCAGGGTCATGACCAATTTTGAGGTTTAAGGCCTCAATGTTTAGCTGCCTCTTTATAAAGCGCACCTCCTGCTTGGACAGCCCGGTATCCCGGGCCAGCTCGGCATCTGTTTTGAACTTAGAGTAAAGCTTAATATAGTCCTTTAAGCTGTTCATAAAAACCCTCCCGGTTTTAGTCTTGCCCCCGGTGAAGGATAGTATCCATACCATGGGCCGGGACTTAGTGGAAGTTTGGAGAATACAAAAAACCACGAAGGAGTTGCGCTAATGAAGGTTAAAGCACCACTGGTGGAAAGAATAAAAGGCCATATAAGGGGAAACCCGATAAGTTTTCACGTGCCCGGGCATAAGGGAGGCGGTCATTTTTTGGATACCGGTGCCATGGGTTGGGACCGGCTTTTGCAGTATGACCTAACGGAACTGCCCGGCCTTGATAACCTTCATTGTCCCCAAGGGGCCATAGAAAAAGCCCAGCGCCTTGCAGCCACGGCCTACGGGGTGGAAGGCACCTATTTTCTTGTCAATGGCAGTACGGCGGGAATCATCGCGTCGCTGCTTGCTGCAACCCGGCCCGGTGATACTGTTCTGGTAGACCGTGACTGCCATCTGTCGGTTTACAACGGACTGATGCTGGGCAGGCTAAAGCCCCTTTATATACAAAGGCCGGTGGACCAAGCTACCGGTATACCCCTTTCCATTAACCCCCGGGAGGTGGAAAGGACCCTCGGGCGGGACAAAGGGGTTAAAGCAGTAATGATTACAAATCCCACCTATTACGGTGTCTGCTCCGACATAAAAACGATAGCTAACACAGCCCACCGTAATGGCGCACTGCTTATAGTTGACGAAGCCCACGGTGCCCACTTGAAGTTCGCTGATGTGCTGCCGGATAGCGCGGTAGACCTTGGGGCGGATATGGTAATACAGAGCGCCCATAAGACGTTGCCCGCCATGACCCAGGGCTCCTGGCTACACATAAACGGGGGTCGGGCAAACCGGCGAAGGCTGGAGAGGATGTTGGGAATACTGCAGACTACCAGTCCCTCCTATCCCATTATGGCTTCGCTGGACAACGCCCGGTACATTATGGAGAATACCGGCGCCCGGCGCCTAGAGGAAGTGCTGGGGTTTGCACGGGATGCAAGGCTTGAAATAAACGCCCTGGATAACGGACTTTTTTGTCCTGATAGCGAATACTTTAGGGCGAGGGGAAGCTTTCATTTTGACGATACAAAAATGCTTATAAACTGCGCCCAAGCGGGACTAACCGGGAGCCGGCTGGACCAATTACTAAGGGAGCGTTGCGGCGTCTACGGCGAACTGTACGACACGGTGAATTGGCTGGGCGTAGTTACCGTGGCAAGCAGGCGGCAGGACCTTGAAAGGCTTGTGGAGGGCTGTGCAGGTATAAACCCTGATCCTGCAGGGGATAGGGCTACCCTGCCCGCTTTTTGTCAAGGTCCGGTTCCCGATGCTGGTATGGAACCATGGGAGGTACTCAACCGCAGCTGTGTAAGCGTTGAACTGGCCCGGGTGCAGGGCAGGATAGCCGGCACAGGTGTTGTGCCCTATCCGCCGGGTATACCCCTTGTATGTCCCGGTGAGAGGTTTAATTCCGAAATAATAGCGCAAATAAGGGAATACATAAGCCATGGAATAACTGTAAAGGGCGTAAAGGACGGACGGGTGGAAGTGGTTGAATGAAGATTTTGGAGGTTAGCCATGAGGGAGAAACTTATTATTATTGAATCCGGCTCGGATGCAAGCGGCAAGGCTACACAAACGGCAATGCTTTACGAGAGGCTGCAAAAAGAAGGGAAAAACGTCAGAAAAATAGAATTCCCCAACTATAAGAGCGATTCTTCCGTATTTGTGCGTATGTATCTTGAAGGCAAATTCGGTAGTGACCCGGAGACCGTTGACCCCTACATAGTAAGCCCGATGTATACCCTGGACAGGTATTGCAGTTACATTGACGGGTGGGGGGATTTTTTACGGGCCGGTGGCATTGTGATAGCCGACAGGTACACGACATCGAACATGGTACACCAGGCCTCCAAAATAGCCGAAAAAAGCCAAAGAGACAAATATCTGGACTGGCTGTGGGAATTTGAATACGGTATATACAAACTCCCGATACCCGGGCTGGTGGTATTCCTTGATGTACCGCCGGCAGTGAGCCGTAGGCTGCTTGAGCAAAGGGGCAGCGACGGTAAAAGGGACATACATGAAGGGGACTTTGAATACCTGGAAAAGACCTATGCAAATGCGCTGTATGTAGCCAAAAAGTACAACTGGCACAGGGTCCGGTGCATGGACAGCGAGGGACGGGAGCTTCTGTCGGCCCGGGAGATACACGACAAGGTATACCAAGCAGTAATAAAAGCCATTGAATGATGTCTGTGCCCTTAACAATACCCTATGGGAGTGGTTGAGTATGAAGATAAGGGATGTAACCGGCGGCTCACCGGGACCTGTTACCGGCAAGGGCACCGGCCGGAGGGCAACGCAGGTAGAGGCCGGTCAGGGAAGGTTTGAGGAGAGCCTAAGCAAAGAGCGTTCGAACAGGATGGAGGAAAGAATTACCGCTATGCTGGCGGATATTGAAGAGCAGGGCAAAAGAATGGCCGGTTCCTTGAGCCTTAAAGATCTATTGGCGTACAAATCCAAGGTAAAGGCCTTTATGGAGGAAGCGGTGGAGGGTATGTTCAAGTTTGCTAAAAATTCCACAATGGACAGAAGAGGAAGGCACAGGATCTATTCGCTAGTAAAAAGGATAAACAAACAGCTTGAGGAACTGACTGAGGAAATGGTGGGCGGTCAGAGGGACAGGTTTAAAATATTGGAGAAGGCAGATAATATAAGGGGTCTGCTGGTGGATTTATATACCTGATTGGAGGCATCCGGGTTGAATATTTACCGTTCGGTATCAAGGGCGATAGAACTAAACAGGATATCCCACGCCTATATAATTAGCGGCGGAGATGAGGAGGCTATCGGCCTGGCGCTGTACCTGGCCAGCGGGGT
>JAAYJF010000014.1 GCA_012523075.1 Clostridiales bacterium
CAGGAACGGTCAGCCCTTTGACGGCAGCCTTGTGGTGGAAGGTAGGACAAGCCTCCAGGAGGCCTGGCTGTGCGTAAGGGGACCCGGGGGCGAAGTGGAAACCTACCCCGCCGATGTTTCGGAGGGCAGGTTCGAGGTTAAGGTAAACTTACGGTTTGGGAAGGGTACCTACACCGTATGGGCCGGGGACAACCCGAAAAGGTTTGACGGCAAAATACGTTTCGAGGTGGAAAACACCGATGCCGACGATACCCGGTACCTTGCACCATCGGCCTATATTGACAGCGACCATGAGGATATAAAGGATATTGCAAAGGACCTTACGGAAAAGTCCGTAACGGATATGGAAAAAATACGGGCTATACATAAATGGGCTACTTCAAATATTGAATACGACTACAACGCCTACCTTGAGGGCGATAACACAATGCGTGCCGCCAGTGAGATTATTAAACGCGGCAAGGGTACCTGCCGGGACTATTCCTTTGTGGTGGCGGCCCTGGCCCGGGCACTGGGTATACCCGCAAGGGTTGTTTACGGCAGCACTGCAGGGGCCGGCGGCTGGGATGCCCAGCTTCACGCCTGGAATGAGCTTTATGCCGACGGGCGATGGGTCACGGTGGATACCACCTGGGACGCCGGTTATATAAAGGAAGGAAAGTTTGTAGCCTCGCCGACGGAAAAATATTTCGACCCGGATACGGAGGAGTTTGCGAAAACCCATCGGTCCGAGTCGGTTATGGTTTATTAAATTATACCCCCAAAGCTATAACTTCACAGATTCCTCCTTAAAAAAGGCAGCGGAACCCCCAACCGCTGTCTTTTCTTTTTTTTAGCCCTTTAATTTTTCCCCAGCCACCAGCCTTCCCCGGACTATGAGCCTTAAGGAGGGTTCTTCGCTGTAGTCACAGGTTATGAGAGTAATAAGCCTTTCATTGCCCTCGGGCATCAGGACCCACGTTTCTTCCGGCCGCACTACGAGGCTTTCGAACACCTCATAGGAGTATACCGCATCCTTTGTGGTAACCGTTATAGAATCCCCTTTTTCCAGCCGGTCCAGCTTGTTGAAATGCCTGCCGGTGGTGCGGCAACGGTGCCCGGCTATGCAGTAATTGCCCACCTCGCCGGGCCCGGCCGTGCCCGTAAGGCTGGATACCGATATAAGGAGGTTTTTCTCGGTGGCACCCTTTAGGATTGGCATGTTCAGGTTTATTTTATCAATCCTTAATGTACCCTCCATGTTCTGCTGGATGTACCGCTCGCGCCGCTCCCTTGCCCGGGCGGCTTCCTCGTCGGCACCCGGGCTTTCCCGGGCTTCCGGGACCTCGTCCGGGTCCTGCCGCTCCAAGATTTTCATGCTCTCCTCCCAGGCCTCAATAAGCTGCGCCTGCCTTTGGTCGTAGTAGAATTCCTTCAGCTTTGGGTAGGCCATAAGGGCTATACCTGTAATTATTAGCATAACTGCTATTACCTTTTTCATCATTATGCCCCCGTGTATTAAGACTCTTAACAGAAAAGCCGAGGGTAAACCCCTCAGCTTTTGCCTTTGTTTACTATCAGGCTTGCCCCCAGCACAATGGCGCAGGCCCCCGCAATGTAGAAGGGAAGGGGTGAAGGCTCGCCAGTCTTTGGCATAAGCGGCGGCTCATTACCGGTGGTAATGGGCTCTTCAGGCG
>JAAYJF010000152.1 GCA_012523075.1 Clostridiales bacterium
AAAAGGCGTCGCAGGCTGCGGAACTGGGCCCAGCACTGCCCTGAAAACTTCTTGCATAAGTCGCTTCTGGGGGAGGCGGAATTGGCAAGGGTAAGGGGAAAACACGGGAGGAGCTTTTCACTCTACCAACAGGCCATAGGCTGTGCAAAAAAGAACGGTTTTTTACAGGACTATGCCATAGGCTGCGAGTGTGCCGCCAACTATTTTTTATCCAGGGGCTTTGGCGACCTGGCGGGCAAATACATGACCGATGCCCTGGAGGGTTACAGGGATTGGGGTGCTGCTGCCAAGGTCTGGCAGCTAAAAGAAAGCCACTCCATGTTACTGGACCGGGCCTATATTGATGATACGGCCGCAACCCAGGAAACCGAGACAATGGTTGAAGAGACCAGGGAATTTACAAAAATGGTGGACGTAGAATCAATAGTAAGGGCTGCCGAGGTTTTGTCGGGAGAAATCGTACTGGAAGAACTGTTGAAAAAAATGATGGGTATTGTGCTTCAAAACGCGGGTGCCACAAAGGGTATATTATTACTGCAAAGGGACGGCCGGCTTTTTATAGAAGCGGAGGTCAAGAGCAGGCCGGGGGGGTACGAAGTCCGGCTTCTAAACTCGACTGCATTGGAGGACGATTCTTTGCTTCCACGGTCGGTTGTAAACTATGTGGCTAGGACCGCAGAGGAGGTAGTGCTGGGCAATGCAGCCCGGGAAGGAATATTTTCCGGTGACCCATATATAGCCAAAAACAAAACGGCTTCAGTTTTATGCCTGCCTATTATCAGCCAGGGCCGGACTGTGGGCGTCCTATACCTTGAAAACAGTGGCACCATAGGCGGCTTCAGCCCAAAACGGGTAAAAACGCTAAAGCTATTATCCGGCCATATTGCCGCTTCGATTGAAAATGCTGTTCTGTATCGAAGGCTGCAGGACTTAAACGCCGGCCTGGAGGTTAAGGTAAGGGAAAGGACCGAAGAGCTGGCAAGGTTTCAACAGGAAACAATAGAAGCCCTTGCCCGCCAGTCAAAGCTACAGGAAAGGAACAGGATAGCCCGGGAAATCCATGATACGGTGGGGCATACCCTCACCTCAGTGCTTATACAGGTAGAGGCGGGTAAAAAGCTAATAAAAAAAGACACCGGCCTGGCCGTGGAAAAGTTGGAACAATCCCTTGAACAGGTTAGGGCAGGACTGGATGAGGTACGTAGGTCAATTCACCTACTGGGAGAAAGGGATTCCGAAGAACGGGTACAGACCATGGAGGGTTTTCTACAGGACATAATAAGGAACACCGGTATTTCTGTAAAATCCAGCATATCCGGCGAGAAAAGGCTAAACCCGGCCCAGAGGCACGTTTTGTACAGGGTGATGCAGGAGGGCATAACCAATGGTATACGTCACGGGGGTAGTAACACCTTTGAATTAAGACTGGAAACCGAAAAGGATAGGTTTAAATTCGTCTTGAGGGACTTTGGCATAGGTACCGATGAGATAAAACCGGGCTTCGGCCTCATGTCCATGAAGGAGAGGGTGGAAATACTGGGGGGTAGCCTGAAGCTGATTTCAAGGATGGGAGAGGGTTTTTGTATATTGATATACCTCCCCCTTGACGCGGACAATTGATACAAATTTTATTACATATCACATGACGCTGGTAACTGGTCATGTGACTTTTATTCTGGTAATATTTAATAAACCGGAGAAAATATGGCGATTAGTAGACAAACCAATTGGAATAATTGGTTTGAAGGGAGGGACACGGGGATGATGCTTTGTCTCGCGAGGGCATCGGCTAGGTTAGGCCGGGACAAAAGGGGTTTTACGCTGGTTGAACTATTGGCGGTAATGGCGGTGCTGGCAATAATAGCAGCCATTGCGGTGCCCAGGTT
>JAAYJF010000044.1 GCA_012523075.1 Clostridiales bacterium
GGGCGGGTACTTCTTCCAGGCCCGCAGCATTTTTGCGCTAGTACCCATATTCATGGCGGACCGTCTGCCCGGCAAAGTGAGGCTTAAAAGGTACACAGCATACTGGTTCTACCCGGTACATATAGCCGTCCTTGTAATAACGGTCTTTATTTTAAGCAAAAAGAGTTTCTTTATCTATTTGCCAAAATGGCAACAGTTTTGTTATGTATTATTTTGAATTCGCGATAAACACTGCACTTCTTCTACAGGTTTAGGTTCGGGGCTGTTGAAATAAACTGCAGGAAAAATGTTATGGCCAATAGGTCGGCACAGCCACCGGGACTTATATTCTGTTCTATAAGGAATCTGTCCAACGCTTTGACCCCATCCATGGTAAGGGTGCCTTTCTGCAGCAAATCATTTACGTGTCGGTGCAGGTCTTCAAGGGCTTCCTTTCCCCGGCGTTTAATCACATAAGAATCCTCAATTTTGCCCATCAGGTGAAGCAGAGCAACTACGCCGGCATCATTGAGAGTGCTGCCCTGCCCTAGCTGGTGTCTTAATGCTGGCAAAGATATCTTTCTTACATGAAAAAAGCCGGAGGCCGCCTCACCCCGTACACCGGTCAGTCCATACCGTACGTATGCCGCCTCTCCACCGGTTAAATTGGCTGAAGTATCCATATGCAAATAATCACCCAAGGTACATTGGGCAAGATTCTGTGCCTCTCTGCATAGGGTTTCCGCCTCAAGGCCGGTTCCCCGTGCAGCTATTCGTCCTGCTGCCGCGCATAGTAATCCAAGTGAAAAAATGGCACCTTTGTGGGTGTTTACTCCCTTTGTAGCAGTAAACATCTGTTTCTCGGCTAAAATACCCTCCGGGCGCAATAAAGCAAGAAACTCTTCGCAGGCCAAATCAGAATGCTTAAGACCCATCCGCGTACAGGTCTTGAAGTAAGGGATTAAGCTGCAGCTACTGTCTATAAAAGAAAAAAAGTCCATGTCCTTATGGGCACCACTGCTGATGCGATCCACAAGCCCCGGTTTCGGGGTAACCGACACCTCATAGAGCAATGCACGAAGTGCTAGTTTGCTAATAGTTTCAGAGAATTCTTCCGAGAAATACTCTACAATTATTTCTCTGGCATACTGTTGAAACTGCTCTTTCTGACAAATACGGTTGTGGGCACACTGGTCCTCAGGGAGTTTGCACAAAAAGCATTTACGTGGTGCGCAGCCAATTTCACTGCGGTGTACCTTCGTCCCGTCCGGGCGCAATACATCTATGTTGAATAGACATAACAGAGGATGGGTGTCTTCTAATGCAACCATAATCCTTTTAACTACGTCTGCCGAAGCGGCTACAGAATAATACGCCTCACAGACTGTCTTTTCCATATATGGTTCATGGCTGGTGGTCCGAATGCGCCCGGCGGTCAGATGAGCTTGCATTGCAGTGCACCCTTCATTAAAGGTTCTTTCAGTCATGGGAAGGCATTGGACTGGATCGGTTATATTCAAGGTAAGGCAGACAAGTGGTTGCCGATGCCGCTTCAGCATCTTTTGCCTGCGCAGTGCTTGAGTATTTCGGGTATATAGCATTTCTTGCGACTCTACCGCCTTGTTATCAATAGATATATTTCCCATATAGTGCCTCCTTAGGTTGAGTATAACAGTTTCTCAATTCAGGTACCGAGTATTATTGCGACATTGATTGCCTGGTTGTTTTTTAATTCTTATTTCAAATTTAATTTTTTGATTCGTCGCCAAAGCGTTGATCGATTTATTCCAAGAATGGCGGCTGCATTTCCCATGTGCCCATTCGCTTGTCTTATTGCCTCCATTATTTCCTCTTCTTGCTTTTTTTCGCGCGGTTTAGAAGAGGAGGGAGCGACAATTATAGAGCCTGTAGCCAAATTATTCGAATCTAGCAGCCGTTCGATCTGATTTCGGGTAACTATTGAGCCGGTTTTGGTTGCAGCGATACGGTCCGCAAGGTTGTTGACCTCCCTTACATTGCCGTACCATTGATAGCTTTTAAGAAAACTGATTGCATCATTGCTGAACGAGATATCAAGGCCGTAAGTATTCAGGAAGTGTTTTAACAGTATTATAGCATCTCCTTTCCGTTCACGAAGGGGAGGGATTGTAAGGTTTAACACATTGAGGCGATAATATAGGTCTTGCCGGAACTTGCCGTCTCGCACCAGTTCCTGTAGATCGCGGTTAGTGGCTGCAATTATCCGCACATCCACCGGGATGATCTTATGACTACCGAGACGGACTATATATTTTTCCTGCAGTACACGCAACAACCTGCCTTGGCTTGAATAGCACATCTCTGAGATTTCGTCCAGAAAAATGGTGCCGCCATGGGCCGCTTCAAAGAGGCCAGTTCTTCCCTTGCGATTTGCTCCGGTGAAAGCTCCTTCAACATATCCAAATAACTCGCTTTCCAACAGCGTTTCAGGTAATGCAGCACAATTGACCGCTACAAAGGCACCTTTGCGACGCTTGCTTGCGTTATGAATGCTTTGGGCAAACATTTCTTTGCCGCTACCGGTTTCTCCGGCAATCAAAACGCTTGCGTCAGTTAGCGCATAGTTCTTACTAATACGTATAGCCTCTTGGAGTGCGGAGCTTTGCCCAATAATGTCATTAAAGCGAAAACGTGCAATATGGCTGTTGCGGATGTAAGACTCTCTACGGATATGTGTCTCGAGCGATTCAATGTGAGACGGTTCATGTAATGTATAAATTGCCCCGTGCTCTCGATTACCATGCTTAACAGGGGTGCGGGTTACTAAAACCTGGTTTCCGTTAATGTTAATAAGGGTATCTTCTTCGTCTGGTGTGTCTTCGGCAAAAAAATGGTCTATTGATTTACCTATAGCCAGATTGGGGGATGTTCGTAAAAGCCTTGCGGCATTAGCGTTAACCAGGGTGATTTTTCCGTTCGAATCTACAGATATAACACCCTCATCAATACTGTCAAGCAGCCTGTTCAGAAAGCCCTGCCTTCCCGCTTCTATCTCAATTGCTTCTTGCACCTGTTTGATATCGTGGATTGCAGCGCTCATGCTTTCTGGCCCTAATGCCAGGAGGATTGCCTTTGCGGGACTTTGCAACTCGTTGGCCATCCGACAGGTGAGAGCACCACCAAGGATATACTGCGCACCGCGGAGCACCGCATCACGGATAGTGTTTTCCAGTTTGGCAAACGGTATCTTTAGATAGCCAATGATTCGTATAGAGTATAATTGTTCGAAAACACTCAAACCGGAGATGTCTACATTACTTGTAATTACTGCCACAGTTGCTCCCTTAAGGTCAGTCTGTCCTAGTGAGCGGATAACATCGTAGCCGGTTGCCTGGATTTTAACAACATGAATATTCGGAAATCTCTCACGTATTACCTCCGCGGTGGTACCTCGCCCTGCCACGATTTCTATTCCTTCGTTTATCTTCTGTTGTACCAGGGGAATCGGGTCGTAAGGGTCAGAAAACTCAAAGCTCACCTCCGGGTAAAGCCTGCTGTAGTATTTCCTCTGTTCGTTATCCATCGAGTCTCGTGGTATTAGGAATAACACTTTTTTAGACATATCAAAAGCTCCCATTCATAATTGTTGAAGATAAGTTGTTAAACAGTACTGTATCAGAAAAATGATGCAAATGCAATAATCGGCAACAATTTGCGCAATACGAGCAACAATTTTTTGTGCTTTTTAGCCTTGGGTTTCGCTAAAACAGTGTCTTTTTGCCTTATATTCGGTTGGCACACAACTTGCGATTGATAATTAGGAAACTTTCTGCAGAAAGGATATTAAATAATGGGTGAAGGATTCGTGATGAAGGAATTGCTGCCAACAGTAGAAAGTGACCGTGTGGTACTTTCCTCATTCCTGGAGCGGCACAAGCTGCGGTATGAGGAGGACATTGAATATGCCGTAGGGCTTTATGACCAAGACATATTGGTTGCTTGCGGCTGCTGCGCCGGCGCTTTGTTAAAAGGATTTGCCGTGGTAGAAGAGCTGCGTGGTAAAAACGTTTTGGGACGTATTGTATCAGCGCTTGTTGCCAACCGCTATTATGCCGGCTATTTTGATCTAATAATTATTACTCCTTCATATAATCGCATGCTGTTTGAAAACTGCGGGTTTTATACAGTGGCA
>JAAYJF010000122.1 GCA_012523075.1 Clostridiales bacterium
GCTGCAGCTCCAGCCGGGCTGACCGTTCCTCCCTGATAAGGGACCTTCCCAGCCGCCTTATAAGGGACTTTAGTGTGAATACAGGCCTTTCGCCCTGCTCCTCTGGGCTGCCCGCCGCCAGGTACTTATCAATTCTTTCGCTCTGGCGCAGCTTGTTTTTATAAAGCGCAAAAAAAAGCATTAAATAATAAAGATACAGCGTGGAAAATACCAGCGAAAATATAAAAAGTGTATTCACAATACCCACCTCCATAGAACAGTCCCCCTGGTCCCTATGCTTCGAAGATGCTGTCGGGGAGGGATACCCCCGCGGTCCTTATCCTACCCATGAAGGTGGGCCGCACCCCGGTGCACAAAAACTTGCCCCTCACCCTGCCGCCGTATTCCACGCCCTGCTGCTCGTACCGGAAAAGCTCCTGCAGCTGTATCACGTCCCACTCCATGCCACACACCTCGGTTATGCTCACCGTTTTCCTGGTGTTGTCCTCCATGTGCTGCTGCTGCACTATAAGGTCCAGCGTATTGGCGATATACCTCCTAATGGCTATAAGAGGAATATCAATATTGGACATCATCGTCATGGTCTCCAGCGCGTGTAAAAGGTCCCGGGGTGAGTTGGCATGGGCGGTGCTAATGCTGCCCCGGTGCCCGGTATTGCTGGCCCGCAAAAAATCGAAGCACTCGGCTCCCCTTATCTCGCCTATTATAAGCCGGGTGGGGTACATGCGCAGCGCTTCTATTACCGCCTGCCTAATGGTAAATTCGCCCTTGCCTTCTATGTTGGCATCCCTTGCTTCCAGCCTGAGCACGTGGTTGCCCCGGGGCTGAAGCTCCATCGAATCCTCTATCACCAGTATCCTTTCGTCGTCGTTGATAAAGGAGGTAAGGCAGTTTAAGACAGTGGTCTTTCCGGAGGAAGTGCCCCCCGAAACCATGATGTTTATCCTCGCCTTGACGCAGGCCTCCAGGAACTTGGCCATCTCCGGCGTCAGCGTGTTAAAGCTTATCAGGTCGTTTATTGTAAAGGGGTCGGTCTCGAATTTTCTTATGGATATATAGGGCCCCTTGGGCGCCACCGGTGGTGCTATTACGTGTACCCTTGAGCCGTCAGGCAGCCTTGCGTTTGTGTAGGGCTTTGTCTCGTCCACCCGCTTGCCCAGGGGGCTTATTATCTTTTCTATTACGTGCATAACATGCTCCCTGTCCCGAAACTTCTTACCGGTCAGTATGTTTCCCTTACCTTTTTTCTCAATATAAATCTGGTAGGGGCCGTTCACCATTATTTCCTCAATATCGGTCTGCTTGAGAAATCCGGTTATAGGCCCGTAGCCGCATATCTCATCCAGCAGGTAGCCAATAATGCCGTTCCTGTCCGCCTGGGGTATGTGGGGCGAGTTGGTGTTAATATAATCAATGGCAAAGTCCCTTATTTCCTTTTCAAGCTCGCCGCCCTCCAGGGCGGATATCTTTGCCTCCTGCTCCAGCTTATTTATAAGAAGCTGATGGATGGTAGTTTTAAGTTCTTCGTACCTGTCGCTGCTCTCCGGGGGAAGGCCATTGCCGCTCCCACTGCCTTCGAGCTTGTTTTTGCGGTTCTCCAGCATTTCCAGAAGTGACATCTAAGACCCCTCCGATTATGCGTAAGTTATTTAATAATTTGCAGTCCGTCATGCTGAGCGAAGCAATTGTCATCCTGAGCGTAGCTAAGGATCTTGCGAAGCGAAGGATCTTAAGATTCTTCACTGTGTTCAGAATGAAAACAGGCTTTTTTTCACTTTGCTTTGAACGGTCCCGGCACAGTTAACCGCCAGCTTTTTTATCTCGTCACTAATCTTGGACGTGGGGCTGTTTATTACAAAGGGTACGCCCTTGTTCAGCGCATTAACAGTCACCTTGCCGTTAGAGGAAATATGGTTGTCAATGGTTATGCCA
>JAAYJF010000159.1 GCA_012523075.1 Clostridiales bacterium
ATAACGGATACCGATGAAAACCTTTCGGAGACGGTGCGGTTTTTAAGCTCCATAAACAAGCTTAAGGGTATTGAACTTTTACCCTATCACCGCCTTGGAACGGATACTTACAGGCACCTGGGAAGGGAGTATGGCCTTAAAGGCCTTGTCCCGCCGACCCGACAAAGGGTGTCGGAAAGGCGAAAATACCTTACACAGTTAATGAAGAAATACGGCATGGGTGGGTAGTTGGTAGTTGTAAGGGGACGCATCGCTTGATGCGTCCCCTTATTATTTACTGCGTTATTAAGGTACCGGTTTTGCCCTCCAGTGCCTCTAACGCCTTTTCAAGGGAGGATATTATCGCTTTTCGCCCCTTTTTGGATTGTGCAAAGGCCATGGCGGCCTTTACCTTGGGCAGCATGGACCCCGGCGCAAAGTAGCCCTCCTCGATGTGTTTCCTGGCCTCCCTTACGGTAAGGACGTCAAGGTCCCTCTGGTCCGGTCTGCCAAAATTTATTGATACCTTTTCAACGGCGGTGAGGATAACAAGCCCGTCGGCGTCTATATCCTCCGCCAGCCTTTCGGATGCATAATCCTTGTCTATAACGGCGGCTACACCTTCAAGGCTTCCGTCCGCCTTCCTTATGACCGGGATACCCCCTCCACCGGCCGCTATCACCACAACACCGGCTTCCACCAGTGCCTTTACAGCCGGAAGTTCCACTATTTCCACCGGTTCCGGCGATGCCACAACCCTTCTCCAGCCCCTGCCGGAGTCCTCTTTCATGATATAACCCTTCTCCTTTTCCAGCTTTCCGGCCTCGTCGGCGGTATAAAAAGGGCCTATAGGTTTTGTCGGGTTTTGAAACCCCGGGTCGTCTTTGTCCACAACCACCTGGGTTACCAGCGTGACAACCGGCCTGTCCATTCCCTTGCGCCGCAACTCGTCTCCCATTGCCTGCTGTATATGGTAACCAATCATCCCCTGGCTCATCGCCCCGCATACGTCAAAGGGCATCGCCGGGGTTATATGGGATGCCCATTCGTTCTGCAGTACCAGCCGACCTACCTGCGGGCCGTTACCGTGAGCTATTATTAGCTGGTACCCCTTTTCCATAATATCCGCAAGATAGGATGCGGTTGACCTTACAACTTCCAGCTGCGCCTCGGAGGTTGCCGGCCCATCGCCCTGCTGAAGGGCATTGCCCCCCAGCGCTACCACAAGTCTTCCCACTAGTCCTTTCCCCCTTCGCAGGTCAAATGCAAAAAACCAATCAGGGCCCTAGGCTAAAGGGTTGCCACCATCACAGCCTTTATGGTATGAACCCTATTTTCCGCCTCATCAAATACAGCTGAGTGCTTGCTCCTGAATACCTCGTCACTCACTTCCATTTCCTTAAGACCGTATTTCTCGAATACCTCCATTCCCAAGGCTGTATTAGTATCGTGGAATGCAGGCAGACAGTGGAGAAATATACAATCTTCCTTTCCGGTGGCCCTTATCATATCCATATTGACCTGGTAGTCCTTCAAAAGATTTATCCTCTCTTCAAAAAACTCCTCCTCGCCCATGGACACCCACACGTCGGTGTAAAGCACGTCGCAGCCCTTGATGCCTGACCCCATATCATCAGTGATGGTTACCGATGCGCCGGTTGCGGCAGCCTCGTTGCGGCAGTAGGCCACCAGCTCCTCCGAAGGGAATAATTCCTTTGGCGAAACGATCCTGAAGTCAAGGCCCATCTTTGCACTGCCTATCATAAGAGAATTGGCAACGTTATTCCTGCCGTCACCCACGTATGCAAAGGAAATACCCTTTAGGTATCCTTTGCGCTCCTTTATTGTAAGGAAGTCCGCCAGCACCTGGGTTGGATGATAAAGATCTGTAAGGCCGTTCCATACCGGTACTCCGGAGTGCTGTGCCAGTATTTCCACGGTGCTGTGTTCAAAGCCCCTAAACTCTATACCGTCAAACATCCTGCCCAGTACCTTGGCGGTGTCCTCGACGGATTCCTTTTTTCCAAGCTGTATGTCCCCCTTGCCCAGGTACTCGGCATGGGCACCCTGGTCGTTGCACGCCACCATAAAGGCGCAGCGGGTCCTGGTGGAGGGTTTTTCAAAAATAAGGGCGATATTTTTGCCTTGAAGGTTTTTGGTCTCGGTTCCTATGTATTTGGCTTTCTTAAGCTCCGCGGACAAATCCAGCAGGTAGCCTATCTCCTGCGGGGTATAGTCCTTTAGGGTTAAAAAACTCCTTCCCTTAAGATTAAACGGCATAATTCCATCTCCCCCTTTACTTAGATTACACAATACAATCTCAGGTGCAACAACCGTCCCTTGTCCATCCAGCA
This sequence comes from Clostridiales bacterium, assembly GCA_012523075.1. Lineage (GTDB taxonomy): Bacteria > Bacillota > Clostridia > Ch29 > Ch29 > JAAYEV01. The sequence goes on from JAAYJF010000159.1 coordinate 2,334, forward strand.
GTCTCGGAAGAAGGTTCCCGTGACAAACCACAGGAATCGTCCCCATGGTTTACCGTCGTTTTATAGTTCTTCGCGCAGCAAGGGCATGCTCATGCACCTTGGGCCTCCCCGGCCCCTTACCAGCTCCTGCCCGTCTATCTCCACCACCTCGATGCCATTTTTGCGCAACACCTCGTTGGAAGCCTCGTTCCGGTTGTAGGTTATCACCACGCCGGGGGCTATGGCCAGCGTATTTGTGCTGTCGTTCCACTGCTCCCTTGCGGCGGTGACCTCATCTCCTCCTCCACTCCTGATAAGCTTGACGGCGGGTAGCTTAAGAGATTTTTTAAGTGCCGTAGTCAGGTTATCCTCGGATTGGACGTGCAGGCTGTAGGGCTTGCTGTTTCTTGTAACCTTAAACACCTTTACACGTTCCTCCACGCCGGGATATATTGTGAATTTATCATGGTCCACCATTGTGAACACGGTATCAAGATGCATAAAAGCCCTTACGTGGGGTATAAGCACAACCAGTATATGGTCAAGGGCCTCCAGCCCCTCGAAGAGATTCCTGCACAAAAGCTCTATCCCCTCGGCGGTGGTCCTCTCGCTGCAGCCTATTGCAAGGACCTCCCTGCTCAGTACAAGGATATCCCCTCCCTCCAGGCTGTGTTTATTATTATAATTATACCAAAGGGGAGTGGGCGTGGCATTAAAAATCGGATGGTATTTATAGAAATATTTCAGCAGAAGCCCTTCTCTTTTCCGGGCTTTAACCTTCATCGTGTTTATGGATATGCCGTTGCCTATTACCGATGCCGGGTCTCTGGTAAAATAGAAATTAGGCAATGGATTGATATAATAGGGATAATCTTCGTTTATATAGTCCACCAAGCTAAGATGCCTCTCCATGTCTGTTATATCGGATTTTGGAAGCCCTGCTATCAGTTTTTCCGCTAATCCCTGGGTGGTAAGCTGCTGTAGGTAGTCTGTTATTGCCTCTCTGAGGTCGGGATTCTCAATGCCGCTTAAGTCCAGCGTCTCCCGTATCATTTTGGGCTTTACACCGTCCATTTCTAAAACGTCTTCCAACATCTCTTTCATATAGTATACGTGGGCACCCCTGGACCTTAGTGCGTCTGCAAAGCCATCGTGTTCCTCGGTCATCTTTTTGAGCCACGGAATATCATCAAAAAGCATCTCCGCAAGATATTCCGGCGTAAGTCTTTCAAGTTCGTCGCCCGGTCTGTGCAATATTACCGCTTTAAGTTTGCCGATTTCGGAGTTTACTAAAATACCATTTTTACTAGGCATTAATCATCACCCCTTCTTAAAAGATTAACAACCATAGATAGTGTTTTCTGTTATTGCCGACAATATTAGTATACAACGCATTTAAAACTGGTGTCATCCTGAACGAAGCGAAGGACCTTAAGATTCTTCACTGCGTTCAGAACGGCAAAGCCGGATCCTTCAGGCTTCGCCCTCTTAAGTGACATATAAAGGTACGTAATACTATTATTGCTTTATATATAGTATATTATCTTTATTTTTTAATACAAGAAGGGTGGTTTTACACGTATTTACTCAGTTTGCAATTATTGTATATCCGGTGAATATTAATTCATCCGGGCCCAAGGACCCTTTGCAGCAACGTAAAAAGCCCGGGCTACTTTTCCAGCGCCTGGGCGGAGGTACGGCAGATACCCCCTGGCCGTCCTGTGACCGTATTAACGATGCACACTAAATTATATGCCGGGTTTATGTATAAAAAATTTTGTTACCGAAAAAATCAAAAGCGGCTCCTAGCCGCCTTTTATCACCGTTAACTGCATTTAATTTTTCGATTATCACTGCAGATGGTAAGCTCCACCGTCTCGGTAAGAATATCGGAATAGCTATAGGAAACCCGTCTTATGGAATCCTGGTCAGTGTTAATCTTCACTACGAATATGCAGGGATAGGTGGATTCGAGTATCCCTTCCCTGATAAAGGTCTTTTTCCTGCCCTTATTGGCCTTCAGCCTGACCTTTTCCCCGACACATGTTTCAACATCCTTTTTTATCCTATCCAGCGAATCGTTCACCCGCACCTGGTATCACCTCTTTTGTCTGCCTGTATATATATATTTTACCACATATCTGAGCGACAGACAAACATTTAATTTTACCAATGTGTACACACCTTGTCAACATAATTTTTTCAAAATCCCCAAAGGCAGCGAAAGGAACCATTACCTTTGCTTTGGGGCACTGTACCTGTAATAGGACATTATCCCGTTTGAAACCGCCCTTGCCACCCTTTCCCTGAATCCGCTGTCCTCAAGCCTTTTTTCCTCCCTGGGGTTTGTAATATAGAAAAGCTCCAGCTGCAGCGAGCTTACCTTTGCCTCCCTAAGAACAAAAAAGTTTGCCGTTTTCACCCCTTTGTCGAGGGCGCCGGCTTCCTCGACCAGCCGTTCCATTATACACCGGCCCATCCTTTCTCCTTCGGCATCCCCGTTATAGTAATATATTTCAGTACCCGAAACGACGGGGTTGAAAAAACCGTTCTGGTGTATGCTAATAAAAAAGTGGGGCCTGGTTTTGTTAGCCATGTCCGTCCTGTCCGAAAGCAGTACCCCGGTGTCTTTCCGTCGGGTCAAAAAAACCTTTGCCCCGGCTTCCTCCAGCATTTTCTCCAACCTGAGGGCAATGTCCAGGTTGACATCCTTTTCCTTAAGACCTCCGGGACCGGTATTGTCACCATCGTCCCCACCGTGGCCGGGGTCGAGGACAAAGACTTTCCCGGCCAGCGGGGTGCCGCTACCTCCCTTTACGGCGGTTATATCCACCCCGGTGAAGTAATAATTTATAATATCTCTATAGCTGCTTCCCTCCCGCGCCATAGCGGCTGCGCCGTACTGGCACATTCCCAGACCATGGCCCTTTCCGCCGCTTATAAACCTTAAGGTCACCGGTCTCCAGCCAAAGCGGGTGGAGGTAAGTCCTAAAAGGTCCTTTGCATCGGTGCCCTTAAAATATTTTCCGCCAATCCTAATGCTCCTTATCCTACCTTCACTGTCGCGGTCAATATCCTCTATGAAACCCTCAATGGGGGAACCCTTTGTCGCAACAAAGCCGTCCGCCCTTATATCCAGCCTCTCCTCTATTTCCTCCAGTGAAAGGTCCCTTTCATTTTCCCAGGCTGCGGAATCTTTGCAGTAGTCGCACAACACCTTCCTTAAATAAACCATCCTGTTGCCGGTGATATTCTCGGAGTTTTCAGTAGCCCCACCACAGCACTCATGGAAGTACGCTATTACCGGCCTGTCCTTTACCACTATAATTTCTCCTCGGGTACTGTCCACCGCCCTTATTATTCTTTCCCAGTTTTGGCCCTTTTTATCCCCTTCGACCTTTTCCTGCCGGATACGGGACATCCATCTAAGGCAGTGACCGGTATCGCATATATCGGCTCCCGGATGCACATCGCAGCCCCTGCCGTTATAAACCGGTAGCTGTCTGGCTATATTGGTCCGCATAACAACCGCCTGAGCCCTGAGAGCTTCACCTTCAAATTCTGCGGGTATTGAGGAAGGCAGTATTTCCGCCACCAGGGTTTCCAAGGACAAAACAGCACACTCTTTTTCACTTTCCCTATACACCCTCACGCATATATCATCGTATGCTTTCAACCCCTTACCTCCTTTACCCCATGGTGCCGCCCGGTCCCGGCATGCCTTCCCTGTACTTACCCCTTGTCTGCAGTCCCCCGATACCCTCAATGCCGGTTATGGTTTTGGAAAGCAGTTCCTGCACCGGTACTATGCTGTCAACGCTTGTACAGGCAACCTTTTGGCATACAAAAACAGGGTCAAGAGCGTGTATAAGCACCCTTTTGGGGGAACTGGCGTAGTTGGCCCCTGCCTCAAGTATGGCCTCGAAATGGGATTGGCAGGCGCCGGCAAAAATGACAAGGTCGTCGTAGGAGGGCTCAAATTTCCTGGCTTCCCGGACGGCGTCAACATAGTACTTGGAATTCCTGTAGTTGCTAATATTGTTTTTATCCCTTCCCTTATCAAGCGCATCGTGACCGGTAAGCACCAGTATATCCGGAAGGTAGGTCCTTAGCATCTCCCCCACCCTTTGGGGCTGCTGATTTTCTGGCATGTATTTGCCCTCCACGTTAAGACCCATCTCCCTATAGGCATCCATGCACATTTCCAGGTAGTCCCTGTCGCCGTCCAGGTGCAGTATTTTTCCCGACCTGCCAAAGGGTTTTTCACTCCTATATAAAAAAACCTTTTTTATCCCTCTTTTTCCCGCCTTTGTCCTTCTTTTGTCGGCAATACCTCCCATGCTCCTTACAATGGCGTCACGATTGCTCTTTTCAAACCTTTTGACATCCCCGTCGGTCTGCAGCTTAAGGTCCTCGGCGGGGGCATCCGCCATAATCCGCATATTTACCCCCTTCAATATATAAACCGTTCCTCTGCCGGATTGGTTGATTTTCTCTATAACCTTAAAAAGGATATCACAGTTATACGATTTTCGTGCAACCAGGTCTCCGATATTTATTTCTCTCACAGCCATCCCTCCCGGCATAATACTTAATAGATTGTTTAGTATATATTATGAAGGGGCATTAAGGTGTGTGCCCTTTGCCCGGTAACGTTTATTCTCCGCCTTACAGAACACAGGCATGACAATGGCAGCCTCATCGTAAAAAAATAATGGCAATATACCGAAATGTTATATATAATAGAATAGTAGATGAATATTTCGTTAGGTGAGGCTCCTGTACAGATATACGCTGCTACCCGGAAATGTCGAGAGACGCCAACGGGTCAACAGATATTACCGGAATAAGGTCCTATCTAATGCAGCTGGTAAATCCAAAGCTGTGCAGTGCCAAAACTCAACGAGGGGAAGCCTTGTTTTTTGAGCTTCTTCCCTGTTGGAGAAGTTTTATTTTTCCGCAAAAGACATTTTATCGGGGGCAAAGCACGGGGACTTTGCCAGAAAAGCCCTTACGCTGGAAGGGAGGTCGTACGCGATGCAGGATTTGAGGGAATTGTATAGACAGAAAAAATTCAAAGAACTTGTGGAGCAGCTCAACAGCTGGCACGAGGCGGACCTGGCCGAGTATTTTAAAGAGCTGGACAGGGAAGAACGCATTATTCTTTTTAGATTTTTGAAAAAGGACCTGGCCTCGGACGTGTTTTCGTATATGGACAAAGACGAGCAAGTGGACCTTATCAATGCAATAACCGACCACAGTCTGCGGGACCTTCTGTCGGGGCTTGCCTTTGACGACAAGGTGGACCTTCTGGAGGAAATGCCCGCCAACGTGGCAAAAAAAGTGCTTCAGAACGTATCCAAGGAAGAAAGAAGGATAATAAACCAATTTCTTAAATTTCCCGAAAACTCAGCAGGCTCCATAATGACCATCGAGTACGTGGACCTAAAGGAGCATTACACCGTTTCTTACGCGCTGGCGCATATTAGGAAAACCGGCGTAAATAAGGAAACCATATATACCTGCTACGTGATTGACAGCAAAAGGCACTTAAGAGGTACCATCTCACTGAAGGATATTATAATGGCAGAAGAAGACGCAGTGGTGGGCGACCTTATGGAGGAAAACCCTATATCAGCGCAGACTACCGACGACCAGGAGGAGGTGGCGGCCCTTTTCAAAAAGTACGACCTGCTGTCGGTGCCGGTCATAGACCACGAAAACAGGCTTATAGGAATAATAACTATAGATGACATAATAGACGTAATAGAGGAGGAGGGTACCGAGGACTTCTACAGGATGGCCGCCATTGAAACTACCGAAGATGATTACCTTTCCACCGGAGCATTCAGCCTGGCAAGGAAAAGAATAGTATGGCTCATGGTGCTTATGGTTTCGGCCACCATTACCGGTAATATAATAGGTCATTTCCAGGCGGTGCTGCATTCGACGATAGGCCTTACGGTTTTTATACCCATGCTGATGGGTACCGGGGGCAATGCGGGGGCGCAGTCCTCTACGCTGATAATAAGAGGAATGGCGGTGGGGGAACTAAAACGCAGAGATACCTTTAGGATTCTGTTCAAGGAGCTGAGGGTATCGCTGGTGGTGGGCGCTGCGCTGGGCTTTACCAACTTTGTCAGGATAATACTATTTGAAGGGGAGAGCATATCAATTGCCCTTATAGTATCCATAACGGTGTTTTTAACTATTGTACTGGCCAAGCTTACCGGTTCGTTGCTCCCAATAATCGCCCGGTCGGTGGGCTTGGACCCGGCGCTTATAGCAGCGCCTTTGCTGACCACCATTATAGATGTCCTGGCCCTCCTGGTGTATTTCAATATTGCCCTGCTTATACTGGGACCCACAATGGCTACCGGCTGATATAAATACAACGCGCCAATAGTATTACATCCCTTTAAATGTCGCTTAAGAGGACAAAGTCCGAAGAATCTAACACACTATGTCATTCTGAGGATGAAGCCTGAAGAATCCGGCTTTGTCATTCTGAACGCAGTGAAGAATCTTTTGGAGACAGGCATAAAGTCCTTCGCTTCGCTCAGGATGACAATGGTCACGTTCAGCATGACAACCGCTGCGCTCAGCATGACACCAATTTTAATGCGTTATATATGGATAAAGAGATTACAGAGACTATATTAGTACCCCCTATGCAAATTCCTTTATGCTTAGGGGGTATTATTTATGCCCCCGATGGGTTTTAGAACACAAAATGTACAGTAACTAAAGGTATTTTACAGCAAATGTAGAAATAAGTAATAAAATGCCGTATGGAGGTGTGGTTATGGGAAAGTATGGCCTGGCATCTGACCCATGGTTGATGGCGCTTTTTGGTGCTATGATTTTGATTACCCTTTGCTGTATACTGACTGTCCATTCCAGGGGCAGAGCCATAAAAAGAATTAAGGAAAGCCTCCGCCAGATTGAAGAGGGGGATGCGCTGAAGAAACTGCCGGAGGACCTGAAGGGGGACTATGGGGAAGTATCCACTTCGATGAACAGGATACTTTTCACAAACAAAAAGCTCATGGGAAGCGTCCTTACCTCCTCCGAAAAGACCAAGAACTACGTCCAAAGCCTGCTCACCAATGTGGATGACACCAACCGTTCTGCCGAGGAAATAGCCGTAAATGTATCAGAAATAGCCAAAGGCATAGAAACCATATCAGCATCCGCTACCCATACAATAGACAGCGTAAGGGAAATGGCCGATTCTTCCGGACAGATTGAAGAGTTTGCCCAAAGGACTCTGGAGGAATCCGTTATGCTGCAACAGACCATCGGCGACAGCGTTAAAAGGCTCGCTGAATTAGTGGACAGGATTCGCGCCAACTCGGATATAAACGATAATCTGGCCCGGGAAGTGGCCAAACTGGAGGAGCACGCCAAGCAAATATCCGGAATAACCATGGAAGTTACGGATATTAGCGAGCAGACAAACCTGCTGGCGCTAAACGCCGCCATAGAAGCGGCCAGGGCGGGCGAGCAGGGCAGAGGCTTTGCAGTGGTGGCCGATGAGGTAAGAAAACTTGCCGAGCAGTCCACCGCCTCCGCCGTAAGAATAGATAAATTGCTGGACACCATCTCCAAGCAGGTAGCCCTGGTATCCGAAACGATGAAAGGTCAGGCGGCCAAAGCCCGGGAGGACGTAAACCTTGCGAACATGTCCAGGGAGGACTTTGGCAAGGTAAACGAGGTAACCAGTTCCACCGTACTGTCCTTCCGGGAGGTGCAAAACCTCACCGGGCAGCAAAAACAAAGAGCGGAGGAAATAGGGTCGCTCATAGAAGATATTGTAGCTTCGGTTCAGCAGTCCTCGGCGGGAGCCCAGCAGGCCGCAGCGGGGGCCCAGCAGCAGTCGGCTGCAATGGAACAGGTGTTTGATCTTATTAAAAATCTGGATGAAATGGCAAGGGGGCTTAACAACAGCTTTATTGATTACAGAAAGGGCTTAAAACTGCAGGGGGAGCATAAAGCAAGGGTGGAAGAAGCCAAGGAACTGGTGGCCCGGCTTATAGAAGCTCAACCCTTCGTAAACGAGCACCTGGAAAGTATCGAGGCCCTGCTTAAAGAGAGAATGGCCGAAAACAAATATATAGAATTGCTTGCCTATATAGACGCCGAGGGAGTACCCAGGGCAGCGACCCTGGATGCAATAAAGAGCTACGATGTGGCCCACAGGAATTACTTCAGGGAAACCATGAAGGGTAGCACTTACCTGTCCGAGCCCTATATATCCTCGGCAACCGATGACTTTTGCATATCCGTTTCCATGCCGGTAAGAAACACTTCCGGAGGTATTACCGGCATACTGCTGGCGGATGTAAATATCTCAAAATAAACAGAAGGATTTTATCCTCCTTATAGATCAGGATTTGCAAGGACTCCGGTCCTTGAATCAACAAAAGCCAACCAGTAACCGCAGTCCCCGGACCTGTTACCCTCCCCCTTTTGGGGACGCCACTTGCAGAAGCCGTAGGCCTCCATCTGCATGTGAGCCTGGGTGTTATAGACACCGGGTATGCCGTATATATAATACCTTGCAGCACCGCTATCGTCGTACATGATGCCGAACAGATAGTTGTAGCGATTTATGCGCCACCATCGACAGTTGGAGCCCGGCTGCCCGGGCTCCTCCGGAAATGCCTGCATTTTTTCCGCCACGTCCGGGGAGGCCTTTGCATATCCTATTGGAGGTTGCTCCGGGGGTTCTACGGGGCCTTTCGGCGCTTCTGCGGGCTCCTTCGTTACCACAGTCTCCCATTGGTCTGTTTTTTCCTGTGCTACCGCCTCAGCTTCGGTGTATTCGTCATCCTTTGCCCCTTTTTTATTGAACAGTGCCTTCCAGTCCTGTGCCAGCTTACCCGTATGCCCCATCAGCGGACAAACCGTATTCTTTTTGCTATTCCCAAACACCATTACCCCAAAAACATTGAAGCTGTCAATTCCATATCCGGTCCCGGCTACGTCCTCCGGGTCAAACCTCCATCTGCTTTCCCCCCGTCCCCTGCCGTCAACGGGTATGGTGCCTATATTCACAAGCACCGAAGCGCCAGTGGAGCCAATAAAACCCTTGTATACCAATCCCTCTTCCCTTAGGTCTCTAAGGTTCTGCACAAGGGAAGTCAGAAGCCCGGTACTCCCTTTTATCTCAAGCTTTAAAAACCCTGCGGGCTTTTTGCCGTTATCCGTTCCAAACCCCGGATCCCCCTGGTAAAGCATATATAGCTGCCTTCTATAATTCCTTGCCGCTACCACTAACAGTAGACCTCCCCCACACAAAAGTGCTATGCTATCATTATATTCGGCAGTGGGGGATTGGTTACATGGTTTTTTCGTATATGCAATCTGCCAGGAGGCAGAACTCTTCTATTGAAAGGGTCTCTCCCCGCCGGCGGGGATCTATTCCACAGCCCTCCAGAATCTTCGCAAGGTCCTTCCTGTCCACTTCGGGAAACCCGCTGCCCAGGGCGTTCATTAGAGTTTTTCGCCTCTGGCCGAAGGCAGCCCTCACTAGCCGGAACAGTAGCCTCTCGTCCTTAACAGCGTACCGTACACCGGTTTCCTGCACATCCAGCCTTATTATTGCCGAGGCCACCTTGGGAGTCGGTACGAATACCGTGGGCGGTATTTCGGCGATAACGCTTGGCCGGGTACGGTATTGTACGGCTATGCTTAATGCCCCGTAGTCCTTGCCCCCGGGACCGGCGTTCATCCTTTGGGCCACTTCCTTCTGAACCATAACAACAATCCTATCCAGCGGAACGTTTTCCTCAAGCAGTTTCATAATTATGGGTGAAGTAACGTAATAGGGCAGGTTAGCTACCACCTTAACCCTGCCGGTAAAATGGCCCTTCCAAAGGGATCCAAGGTCAAGGGTAAGAATGTCGGCGTTTATCACCTCGACGTTATCGCAGTGTTTTAGCGTATGCCCGAGTACCGGCACCAGGCGCCTGTCTATCTCCACTGCCACCACTTTCCCGGCCCTTGCCGCCAGCGTGCGGGTAAGGGTCCCTATTCCCGGTCCTATTTCCAGCACCTGGTCGTGTCTGCTTAGTTCCGCCGCGGCCACCATTTTGGCCAGTATGTTTTTATCGGTAAGGAAGTTCTGCCCCAGGCCCTTGCTGGGCTTTATACCGAATTCTTTCAATATCTCCCTTGTCTCGCTTAGCGTGTAACCGTCCGACATGAATTCTCTCCCGTCCTTCGTTTTCATCCCAATATGTATCCTTCTGCCGCTTACCCTTGGAAAACAACCAATAATGAGGCTTCATGGAGCCGTAGATTATTTATTGATAACCTGTTGCCGTCTTTCGGCGGGTTTTAAGCAAAAAAAGGGACATAGAACCGTCCCTTGTCCCTTTTTGGTTTTTTACTCAAGTATATAGACCAGCACGTTTCTTCTGCCGTATTTCCTTACGTCCTCCGGCGACTCGTAATACAAATCAATCTTGTTGCCTTTAATGGCCCCGCCGGTATCCTCGGCACTGGCGAACCCGTAGTCGGGGGTGCTGTCCAGGGATTTGACATACAGCTTTGCACCCAGCGGTATAACCTTCGGGTCCACCGCCACCACCCCCGGCCTTACCCTTGTACCGCTCCGGGTTATCCCGTACTGCGGATGGTCAGGGGTTTTTCCGGTGCTTTCAAAGGTGGCGTCATAGGCGGTTGAACTCATTTTTAACGCCCTTTTAAAACGCACGGTGCCCCTGGAGGTTTCAAGGGTATCCATAGTGCCCCGGGATACAACACGACTGACCGGCTCCTTCAGCAGTTCTTCCTTTACTTCCCGACGGCTTACCTCTTCCCCGTCGTGGAATGCAACTACTACCTCTTCCCTGACTATGCCGTTTTCTCCCTTTGCCAGTACCTCTTCGGTGCCTTTGTACATTTTGTCATCGTACTGAATAACCGTCTCAAAGGGGACCTCCTTTTCAACGGCAAATATTTCATGGGTTACCCTAACCACCCTTATATCCATACCTGTTTCAACCGGGCTATCCATACCCGGCTCCACAATATCTTCGGCTTCTATTTTCAGCCCTGCGTCCTCTAATGCCTCACCAACGGTATGTGCAGCCGTCTTGATGGTTTTTACTTCTCTGTCAACGGTCACCGAAACGGGCACCGCCCTTTTTATTGTTATTTCCAGACCATCCTGCAAAAGGGTCCCGGGTTCCGGAACTACGCGGTCCCCATCCTCAAGTACTATCTCCCGTTTCCCCAAAAGGTCCTCCACCGTGCCGCCAAAACAAACCGCCCGTACCACCTCTTCTCCGTCTATTATGGCAACCTGTTTAGCAAGCAAGTCGTACAGCGAAGCCAAGACGAGCACAATGCCCAGCGAAACCAGGATAATTACATTTTTCCTTTTCACGGTTTTGCCTCCCTTTCCTGACAGCCTATGATATATTATCTGTTTTCGGTAATATATGTATTCCTTCGGGTTTTATTATGCCACTGCAATGGTAATTATACCAGAAAACCGTCCCCGTTTCCCTGGAATAATTATACACATGTCCTGCGTTTTAGTCTACCGCACAACGCAAAAAGAATCCCGGATGTTGGAATCCGGGATTCTTTTGTATTATCTACTCCTATTGAATTAGTCGGTGTTTGGTAACGAGGGTGCATTCTGCCCCCAGCCATACCCCGCTACTGGCCCTATTTCGTACCCGCCTACCGACCCGTAGCCCGCCATCGGCTCCTCATAGGGCTTGTGGTCCATGTAACCTTGCATGCAACGATGGATACAGCGCAGTATGGCCATACAATCCATATCCTTTTTGGGCGGCATCCACGGCTCATACCCGTCCCAGGGACAGGGTCCGGGGCCTGGGCCGGGACCATATCCGTGGCCAGGCCCATATCCGGGCAAATCTCCCGGCATATACCCGTTCATGCCTCCGCTGTTCATAGCATTATAAGGCCAGCCCGCCATGTTGTTCCACATATTATCCAATTAATAATCCCCCCAATCACCTTTACTTCATTACCATTATATGTTTTGCGTGAAAGGTAGTGACGGGAATTTATTTGTACGGGCACGCCGAAAGCCTCTTGTGCTTGAAGGAAGAACCTAAGATTCTTCACTGCGTTCAGAATGATATTTAAAGGAGTTAATATTATTAGCGTGTTATATCTATTCCAAACAGTTTTATTGTATTGTCAACAACCGTCTCCAGCAGCCGCTCCCTTTCCAGATTCTTTATCCTGCATATCTCCTCCACCACAAATTTTACGTTGCCCGGATAGTTCCTCCTGCCCCTTAAAGGAACGGGGGTAAGATAGGGACAGTCGGTCTCGGTAAGCAACCTGTCAACGGGAACATAGGATGCAACCTCCTTAGCCCTCTTTGCATTATCAAAGGTAACCGGTCCTGCAAAGGATATGAAGAAGTCCATATCCATGCATTCCTTAGCCGTTTCCTTGCTGCCGGAGAAGCAATGCATCACTCCGCCCACCTCTACAGCCCTTTCTTCCTTGAGTATCTTAAGTATATCGCCATGGGCCTCCCTGTCGTGTACCACTATAGGCAGCTTCAACTCCCTGGCAAGTCCTATCTGCTCCCTGAAAACCTGCTGCTGTTTGTCTCGGGGCGAGAAGTCATAGTGATAATCCAATCCTATTTCCCCTATGGCCACCACCTTGTCCTTGCCGGCAAGAGAGCGAAGCAGCTCTGTGGTATAGCCGTCGGCGGTCTTTGCGTCGTGGGGATGTATCCCCACCGTCGCATATATGATGGAGTGCTCCGCCGCCAGGGATACCGCCTTAATGCTGGAGGACAGGCTGGAGCCGGCGTTTATTATGCACACCACGCCCTCCTCCACGCACCTTTTTATTACCTCTTCCCGGTCATTGTCGAACCTTTTGTCGTCCAGATGGGCATGGGTGTCTACAAGCACCGTTTGCACCTCCTAGGTTATCTTTGAGCCGTTAGCTATTCTTTCAAGCAGCGTTACTACCGTAAGCTCCTCATCGCCGGGGGTGGACGCCGCGAGAATCATGCCCTGGGATTCAATGCCCATAAGCTTGGCCGGCTTAAGGTTGGCCACAATTACCACCTGTTTTCCTACCAGGTCTTCGGGACTGTAAAACTCTGAAATCCCGGATACCACCTGCCTTGTCTCTTCCCCCAGGTCAAGTTTAAGCTTAAGAAGTTTTTTGGACTTTTCCACCTTTTCACATTCCAATACCGTGGCAACCCTTAGGTCCACCTTTGCAAAGTCGTCGATGGATATGAATTTTTCCTCCACCTTGGCCTCTCCCTCCTCTTCCTTCGTGTTTTGCCGCTGCGGCCTATCCTGTTCAATCCTTGGGAAAATTATCTCACCCTTCCTTACCTTCATTCCGGTAGGGAGTTTCCCAAATTCCTTTATATCCTCCCATCCGGTACCCTGGCCGTGGTCCATCCCCAGCTGCGTCCATATAAGCGCAGGAGTATTCGGCATGAAGGGGCTAATAAGCACCGATATTATCCTTATGCAGTCCGCCAGATTGTATATGACGGTAGCCAGCCGGTCTTTTTTGCTCTCATCCCTTGCCAGCACCCAGGGCATGGTCAGGTCTATATATTTGTTTGTGCTGCCAATCAGTTTCCATATCTCGGTCAGGGCACTGCTGAACTGGAGTTTATCCATGTATTCCTCAACTACGCGTGGGGTGGACACCGCCAGTTCCTTAAGCTCGGCGTCGTGCTCCCCTTCGGTGGATGGTTTTGGTATTATGCCGCTAAAGTACTTATCCACCATCGCAACCGTCCTGCTCACCAGGTTGCCCAAATCATTGGCAAGGTCAGCGTTAATCCTGCCAATCAGCGCCTCGTTGGAGAACACACCGTCGGCACCGAAGGGCATCTCCCTCATAAGGAAATACCTAATGGCGTCCACACCGTAACGATCGGCCAGCACCACCGGGTCCACCACGTTGCCCTTGGACTTGGACATTTTGCCACCCTCCAGGATAAGCCAACCGTGGCCGAACACTTTTTTGGGCAGCGGCTCGCCAAGGGCCATCAACATTGCAGGCCATATTATTGTATGGAACCGCACTATCTCCTTGCCCACCAGGTGCACATCGGCGGGCCAGTATTTCTCGTACTTTGACGTGTCCTCTGAAAGATATCCCAGCGCGGTTATATAGTTGGATAGCGCATCCACCCAGACGTATACCACGTGTCCCTCGTCAAAGTCCACCGGAACTCCCCAGTCAAAGGAGGTCCGGGACACACACAGGTCCTCTAGGCCGGGCTTTAGGAAATTGTTTAGCATCTCGTTTTTCCTGGACTCCGGCTGAATAAAGTCGCTTTCCTCTATGAATTTTATCAGCCTGTCCTGGTATGCAGAAAGCCGGAAAAAGTAAGCCTCCTCGCGGGTTAGCTCCACTTCCCTGCCGCAGTCGGGGCACTTGCCGTCTGCAAGCTGGTGCTCGGTCCAGAAGGCCTCGCAGGGGGTACAGTACCAACCCTCATAATTGCCTTTGTATATATCACCCTTGTCGTACAGCTTTTTGAATATCTTTTGCACCGCTTCAACGTGGCGCGGCTCGGTGGTCCTTATAAAATCGTCGTTGGAGATGTCCAGCAGTTCCCACAGCTTGACTATTCCGTCAACTATTTTATCTACATACTGCTGCGGTGATGCTCCGCTGGCCTCGGCCACCCTCTGTATCTTTTGACCGTGCTCGTCGGTGCCGGTAAGGAACATCACGTCATAACCGGTAATCCTCTTGAACCTGGCCATGGTATCAGCCGCCACGGTGCAGTATGCATGCCCGATATGCAATTTATCGCTAGGATAATAGATGGGTGTGGTGATATAAAAGGTCTTCTTGTCCATTTTATCTCCTCCTTGATTAGTGGTATGGGGACACACAGCATTGAGATGGGAGAGATGGGAGGTTCGATGTGGGATTTCAGCATTACTTCGAAGGATTGCCCTAACTCCCACTTCACACCTCCCACTTCACACCTCCCACTTCACACCTCCCACTTCACACCTCCCATATGAATGTCCCCGATTGATAAGCTTTCGGGTCTTCATAAAATAAACCGCCCCTACCGTAATAGATAGGGGCGGTTAATGGCCACGTTACCACCCTACTTTACTGCCCGAAAAAGCAGTCTCTGCCGGCAACCCGTGATTGCCTGCCCTTTTAACGGGGGCCACCGTTGCCGCCTACTGAGCCTTTCAGCGGCAAGGCTCGGGGGCCATCTTCGGAATTATCTGCGGCACCGGTTCCCACCCTTTCCGGCTCTCTGCGGCTTTGGATACATCCCTACTCTTCCCTTCATCGCCTTTCAAATATGTGAGGTTGGTTGTGCACACCCTTTTCATAGAATATACAAGAGTTTTCCCCTTTTGTCAATGGCTATCCAAAAATAAGCCTGCACACCACCACCGATGCCACCACCCCCGCCATATCTGCCATAAGGGCCGAGGGCAGTACATGACGGGTGTCCCTTATTCCCACCGCCCCGAAGTATAGCGCTGTTGTATAGAATATTGTCTCGGTGGAGCCCATCATGGTGCCGGCAACCCTGCCAGCAAAGGAATCGGGGCCGTAGGTGGCAAATATTTCGCTCACCACCCCCAGGGCTCCGCTACCCGAGAGAGGCCGAATAAGCACAAGGGGCATCACTTCGGCGGGGATTCCCAAAAGTCCCGCCGGTATCCTAAGAAGTACCAGCAGTATATCCATTGCCCCGGAACTTCTGAAAATTCCTATTGCCATTAGTATGGCAATTAAATAGGGAAGTATTCTCACCGAGGTTTTGATTCCTTCGGCGGCGCCCTCCACAAACACTTCGTACACCTTAACACCCTTTTTGTATCCGTGTATAAGAACAAAAGCGACCAGTAAAGGAACCGCAAAGGCTGAAAGTGCCTCTATAAGTAAACGCATGGCAATCACCCTAATACAGCCTTTCAAGCGTTTTTACCGCCGCGATTCCCGCCAGCGTGGATATGGCGGTAGCAAGTAGCGCTGTTCCTATTATCTCGGTGGGATTGCTTGAGCCCGATGCCGCCTTAAGGCCAATTACTGTGGCGGGAATAAGCTGGACCGAAGAAGTGTTAAGCACGAGAAAGGTACACATTGCATTTGTCGCCCTGGTCGGCCGTGGGTTCAGCTTCTGGAGCTCCTTCATGGCGTTTATGCCTATAGGAGTGGCAGCGTTACCCAGCCCCAGCATATTGGCTGCTATGTTCATAACCATCGCCCCCATGGCGGGATGGCTTTTTGGTATGTCGGGGAACAAAAGCCCTAGCACCGGCCTTATGCCCCGGGATAGGGCCTCCACCAGCCCGGACTTTTCCGCCACCCGCATAACCCCTGTCCATAGCGCCATTATACCCACAAGGCCCAGAAAAAGTTCCACCGAAGAGGATGCCTCGGCCATTATTCCCGCCGAAACATCTCCCATAGTGCCCTGGACCGCCGCTACAACAATCCCGGTTACTATAAGAAAAAGCCACACCATATTAATCATAGGAATTCTCCCTTCCGTCAAAATCGGTTACGGGAAACCGTATAATTAATTATATGTGGCCTTCCCCGAAGGTATTATACCCGCCTTAGTGCGAACCGCCGCCGGGCGTTTTTCATATTTTCCGCCGCCTCTACAGCACACCGCTTTCGGTAATGTACAGCCTGCCGTTTTCTATAAGCCCGCGGCAATTAAGGGGGATAGTTATGTTAAACCGGTCATGGCCTATCATAAGGTTTGAAAGACACGGTTTTTGCTCCCTAGCCGCAATATCGGCCAAGAGGCTCTCCACCGAAGACTGGGGATTCCTTTCGTCGGTACAGTCCTTCCAGTGGCCGAACACAAGGGCTGCGGCGTCTTTTAGTTTTCCCGCCATCCCGAGATGGGTGAGCATCCTATCAATCTTATAGGGCGGCTCGCCTACCTCCTCCAGAAATAGTATGCAGCCCCTTGTGTCTATCTCATAGTTAGTTCCCAGAGTGGAACATATAAGGGACAGGTTTCCTCCCCTCAAGGGCCCCTCGGCCTTTCCCGGAAACAATACCTGTGGTGGCTTTTCCCCCTCCGGGCTTTTTATCTCCCCCACCGACCTGTTGGAAAAGAGGGCCCTCTCAAGATGGTCCCGGTTATATCCGGGGAAGTCGTCGGTCATCTCCGCCACCATAGGCCCGTGGAAGGTAACAAGGCCCGACCTTTTCGCCAGCGCCAGGTGGAGGGCGGTTATATCGCTGTAGCCTACAAACACCTTGGGGTTTTGCCCCATGGCATGGTAGTCGAGAAGGTCAAGAATTCGCGTGGTGCCAAAGCCCCCCCTTACGCAGAAAATACCCTTTATGGAGCGATCCCGGAACATCTTGTTTATATCCTCCGCCCTGTCCCGGTCACTGCCGGCCAGATAGCCTCGGGCTGCCCTTACATGGTCCCCCAGCTTAACCTTAAGTCCCATTGACCTTAGCGTATCAATACCGCTTTCAAGCCTGTGCTCCCTTACGGGACCCGCCGGGCATACAAGCCCTACACTGTCACCTTCGCAAAGCCTTTGCGCCTTCAGCAAACCAATCACCTCCGATTGAGATGTGTGGTGTGGGAAGCGAGGGGTGGGAACCATACTTACCACATCGCTTTTCCCATCTCTAAGATGTATGTCCCAATTCTATTCCTTAATCAAAACTAACCAGAAAAAGTAACAGGAAGAACCGTCCCTATGGTTTGCCTATGGTTTGCAACAATTACAATCGTCCCTTTTGGTTATTCCCACCCTTTCGAAGGTGCCCCGCCAAAGGTCTATATACAGCATGCCCTTCATTAAGCTGTCGGTGTTGCCGGTGAGGAATTTTATCGCCTCATTGGCCTGCAAGGCACCGACAACCGAGGTCATGGTGCCAAGAATACCCACCGTCCCGGTGCCGGGCAGCTCCCTGGATACCAGGTCCTCCGGGTATATGCACTCAAGGCAGGGGCCATCTTTGTCGGTGAAGTTCATTACGACCCCGCTGGTAGCCGCCACCCCTCCGTGGATCCAGGGTAGCCCGTTTTTAACACAGGCACTGTTAATAAGGAACCGGGTGGCGAAATTGTCAGTGCCGTCCATTACAAGGCCGACATCGGCCAGGTATTTGTCTATGTTGCCAGAAGATAGCTCCTCCACCACCGTTTCTATTTCCACAGTGGAGTTTATCTGCTCTAACGTCCTGCGGGCGGCCTCCGCCTTGGGCAGGTTACCTTCAGCGTCCTTTTCGTTATAGAGGCTCTGTCTCTGCAGGTTGCTAAGCTCCACCCTGTCCTTGTCAATAATCCTTAAAAAACCCACCCCGGCCCTTACCAGTATATTAGCTATGTTAGTGCCCAGGCCGCCGCATCCAACCAGCAATATTCTAGATTGCTCCAGGCGTTCCTGACCCTTGATGCCTATCCCCTTAACAATAACCTGCCTTGAATACCTCTCCATACTAAACCTCCCCGTGGTATAATACACACAAAATTATAAATCCTGTACTGCATTTCCGCTGCTATATATAACGCACTAATAATACTACATTCCTTTATCTGTCATTCTGAGGGCGGAGCCCGAAGAATCTGGCTTTGCCGTTCTGAACGCAGTGAAGAATCTTAAGGTCCTTCGCTTCGCTCAGGATGACAACTGTGTAAAGTCTTTATCACGTTATATATATATAGTATTATTTTATTATATCGCTGCCGGGGCGTCCACCGTAAAACCAGCAGGTTTTCCACATACGCCGAATTGAGCGGCGACGCCACAAGCTGGTTTGGGATTATTATGTAACAAAAACATTTTTTTAATAAATGCGTTGACTTTAATTGGCATTTCTGGTATGCTTTTAAGTGAAAATATTGTCGAAATATATCTGGATTACGAAAGGGGCGAAGACAATGAAATCAACAGGCATTGTGAGGAAAGTGGACGAACTCGGCAGGGTGGTTATACCAATAGAGTTGAGAAGAACTCTTAATATAGCCGAAAAAGATGCTTTGGAAATATATGTGGACGGGGAGCATATAATTCTGAAGAAGTATGAACCAGCCTGCATATTCTGTGGCAATGCAAGAAACGTAGGAAGCTACAAGGGAAAAAACATTTGCCCGGACTGCGCTGATGAACTGAAGAATGTAAAGTTGTAGTTGTAACAGTTAAAAATAGCCGCAAAACGGCTATTTTTTTTCTATGCTTTCCGCGTACACAAGCCTTTTCGGGACTTTCCGCTGTCTCGCGGTTTCCGCAATGGCCTCCTTTTTGGACAGGCCCTTTTCCATATTCCAGTTAAGGTGTTCTCGGATATCCATGTGCTCCCATGGGGTATTCCTTTCCTCCCCGGGGCCGGACGCCCCCTCCAGCATTAGTACAAACTCTCCCTTTATTTTGCTTTTCTTTGCCCAGTCCAGCAATCCATCCAGAGTGCCTCTTATGTATTCCTCATACCTTTTGGTAAGCTCCCGGGCGATAACCGCCCTACGGTCTCCCAATACACCCCTGCAGTCCTCCAGCAGCCCGGCCAGGCCGTGGGGGGACGCGTAGAGTACTATTGTACCCTGCTGGTACTTTAGCTCCTCCAAAAGGTCCTTCCTCTTTCCCGGCGCCTTTGGTAAAAACCCCTGGAAGAAAAACCTGTCGGTGGGCAGCCCCGATGCTACCAGAGCGGTCATTACCGCCGTTGGCCCCGGCAGGGATACAACCGGGATGCCCAGCCCTATACAGTCCCTAATCAACTCATGCCCCGGGTCGGATACACCGGGGGTACCCGCATCCGAAACGAGGGCTATTCTTTTCCCCTCCCCCAGCAGCTTCAGCAGGTGCTGGCCCTTCTTTTTGCGGTTGTGCTCGTAATAGCTGGTCAAAGGGGCCTTTATATCGTAATGGTTCATAAGCCGCAGGGTTCTTCTGGTATCCTCCGCCGCAATAAGGTCTGCCTCCCGCAGCACCCGTAGCACCCGCAGCGTTATATCCTCGAGATTCCCAATAGGTGTCGGGCATATATAGAGTGTACCCTTATCCGACATAGGCCTTACATCCTTTCTCCATCATAGTATATACTGTGTATCTCTTCGGTGTATTCCCCTTCCCCGTCGTATATGACAAGGGGCTTTAGCACCTTAAGGAATTTGCCGCCCTCCTTTATGCCCTCTACCAGAAATAGGTTGGCCTCGCTGCCGACACGGGGATGGATCATCCTCAACCTCTTGGGCTCAATACCCCTCTCCCTCATACCAAGCAGCACATCCACCATACGGCCGCTCCTGTGTATAAGGGCTAGCCTTCCTCCATTTTTCAAAACCTTCCCCGCCGAAGCTATTATATCCTCAAGGGTGCACATTAT
This sequence comes from Clostridiales bacterium, assembly GCA_012523075.1. Lineage (GTDB taxonomy): Bacteria > Bacillota > Clostridia > Ch29 > Ch29 > JAAYEV01. The sequence goes on from JAAYJF010000159.1 coordinate 22,653, forward strand.
CTCGTGCCGTGCTATCGCCTTGCTGCTATCGGGGTTTACCAGGCCGTGACCGCCGTCTATGTAGGGAGGGTTTGAGACCACCAGGTCCGCCGTACCCTCCGGCACAAAGGAAGCCGCGTCCCTAAGGTCACCGGCGTATATACTCACCCGGTCCTCCAGGCCGTTCATGGCGACGCTTCTTGCAGCCATCTCCGCCATATCCTCCTGTATCTCAATACCTATTATGCTTGAAGCCTTTGTCTTGCCGGCCAGTATTATCGGAATAATACCGGTACCCGTTCCCATATCCACCACCCTGTCGCCTTTTTTGACGGTGGCAAAGTTGGCCAGCATTACCGCATCCATACCGAAACAGAATTTGCGTGGGTTTTGTATTATCATCAGTCCGTCTATATTCAAATCATCCAGCCGTTCACCAATCTTTAAATATCTATCCATAACCATTCCACCCGCGATTAATTATTGAAGGGCCCTTGGCGGACGCCACCCCTTCAGCGCGCCCGGCCTTGCCCTCCTATTCCCTGAAAGCAGCTTCTATGTAGTCCTCCATCCCTTCGTATTCCATAAGGCCTATATGCACAGCGCTTATCTCGCCTCGCCGGTTGATTATAAAGTTGGTGGGAAGGTAGGATATCATGTATTTTTTAGCGATGTCCGCCTCATCGTCAAACAGCACCGGAAAGGTGTACCCATTATCGGCTATCGTCTCCCGGACGCTGTCCCTCTCCTCGGCGACATTTATTGCAAGCACCGTCACGTCCCCGTCCTTGTAGGCCGTATACAATCGGTCCAGCAGAGGCAGTTCCTCAAGACACCAACTGCAGGTAGTCTGCCAGAAGCAGAGCAGTACCACTTCGTCTCTGTAGTCGGACAGTTTTACAGTATTGCCCTCAAGGTCGGACAGTTGGAATACATAGGCCCTGTCACCAGGATACACGCCGTGGTGCTGGCCCTCCTCCATCGGGAGTTGCTCCGGGTCTTCGTCCTCTTCGGTTTTTGCTATATCCGGGGTTCTGGTCGCCCCCGGCTGGTCAATGCTGTTGTCGGGGATACCCGGCCCGGGCGGAACGCTGTCCCGGGGCGGCATAGCCCACCATACAACAAATGCTATCAACAAAACCGCCGTGGCGATGGTAAGCGATTTTCTCATGCTCATTCCTCCGTTATTTGCGTGTACCGGACAGATTGTTCCATTAGAACTCTCCCTGCATTTCTTATTATACAACGCACTAAAAAGTTACATTCCTTTACCTGTCATTTCCAAGAAGCACAGCCCGAAGAATCTTTACAGAAGGCAGGCATAAGATCCTTCGCTTTGATCAGGATGACAACCATTACGCTCAGCATGACAACTGCTTCGTTCAGCATGACAATAGTTTTAATCGCGTTATATATAGGTTGTGCAGCAATCCACCGTAAGATACAAATCCCCCCGGCAGTATGATAAAAGACCCTTGTTGCAGGGTCTTTTGTCTTTTATACTTCAGATTCGGGTTTGGGGGCGTCTACCGGACAAACGTCCGCGCACGCACCGCACTCAATGCACCCCTCCGGGTCAATAACGTATTTATCATCACCTTCGCTGATAACCCCCTCAGGGCATTCGGGTTCACATGCGCCGCAACTGATGCAGTCATCTGTAATTACATAGGCCATACTGTTCACCTCCTTGAGCATATCAAACCGTTTACTTACGTTAATATTGTAACACCGAAACGGGATTTTTCAAAGCAAAATATTCCTTTTTGGGAAAAGCCTTCATTCATCGGATAATGCCCGGATATCGGCTAAAACGTACTCCTTTATATCGGTTTCCTCGCCGTTAACCAATTTTACTTTGATAATGCCCCTGAGTATATTGGTGTCTACCACTATACCCTCGCCCTCCGGGGTGGAGACCTTTATCCCAACCG
>JAAYJF010000124.1 GCA_012523075.1 Clostridiales bacterium
AATGACAAAGGCGCGAAGTTTTATCGACCTGCTTGAGGCCCGTTACTACGATGAAGACAAAAAGCATATACGCGTGATTTCCGCAATAATCATCTTTATTAGCATAACGGTGTACCTAAGCTCCCAGCTAATGGCGGCGGGTACCACCTTCCAGGCCATTTTGGGGTGGGATTACACCATGTCGGTAATACTGGGTGCCGTAGTCGTTATTGCATACACCTCCGCCGGCGGCCTGCTGGCGGTTGCATGGACCGATTTCATCCAGGGAATGCTAATGATATTCGCAGTACTGGTGGGGCTGTTTGTCGCCTTTTCAAACACCGGCGGTCTTGGACCCGTGTTCGAGGGCATGAGGGCCATTGACCCGAAGCTTATGAACCCGTGGATTGCGCCCATTACAATAGTAGGCCTTTTGTCTGCCGGGTGGCTAGGCTATATGGGCCAGCCGCAGATAGTGCAGATGTTTATGGGAATGAAAAACCCGGAGCAGTCCAAAAAGGGCGCGGTAATTGCCGGGACCACCGGAGTGTTCCTGTTGTTTGGTACGTTTTTCATGTACATGGCATGCCTTGTAATGTTCACGCAGTCCGCCGACCCGAATACAAACTTTATTCAGATGATAATGGTCTACACCCCCAAGTTTCTGACGGGAATAGTAACCGCAGCAATACTTGCGGCGGTAATGTCCTCATCGGATGCGCTGCTCCACGTGGCAAACACCGCGGTGTGCCAGGACTTTTACAACAAGATATTTAAAGATGGAAAGGCAACGGACAGGGAGGTGCTTATGGTGGGCAGGATTTCAGCAGTAATAATAGGAGCCGCCGCCATATACATCGCCTTTAACCCCTTTGAAGGGGTGCTATGGGTGAACTGGTGGGCCTGGGGAGGTTTATCCAGCTTTGCGCCGGTTGTGGTGCTCGGCCTTTACTGGAAACGGGCCACCCGTGAAGGGGCCATCGCCGGCCTTATAGGGGGCTTCCTTGGGTCCGCCATCTGGTTTGCTGTGGGCTACTACCAGTGGCTGCACCTTACCTTTGTAGCCTTTGTCTGTGCAATGGTGCTGCTTGTGGCTGTCAGCCTGGTTACACCGGCACCGCCTAAAGAAATTCAGGACAAGGTAGCGGCCCTCGGGGACGGCACCGCATCGTTGAAAGCAAACAATTAACGAATTGGAGGACTTATTCCATGGCTTCGGAAGTATTTGTAATAAAGGGTACCGACCCGGCGGAAATGGCCTATAAGGCCATTAATAAGGCATTTAGGGAGGACGCCGCCGGCAAGTCGGTTTTGCTAAAGGTAAACACCGGGTTCAAGGGGCCGGCCGCCAGCGGGCTTTGCACCCACCCGGAGGTGGTAAGGGGCCTTATCCGGTTCTTCAAAGAAAGGGACGTCGGGAGGCTGTACGTCGGCGACAGCTCTATAGTGGGCACCGACAGCATGGAGGCGTTAAGGTCCGCCGGGATATTCGATGTATGCGCCGAGGAGGGGGTACAGTGCGTAAGCCTTGACGATTTTGGCATGGAGGAGGTAACCATTCCCGACCCGGTTATGGTGGACAGCCTTAAGCTCTCCCGGTTGCCCTTCCAGGTGGATTTACTTATCTCGGTGCCGGTTATGAAAACCCATATGTACGCCGGGGCAACCCTGGGCATAAAAAACCTAAAGGGCTGCATGTACCAGAAGGATAAGACAAGGCTGCACCGGATACACCGGCAGCCCCCGGACAGCAGTAAGGGTAAATGCCTGGACTACGGTATAATGGACCTTGCCAAGGTGTGCTACCCCGACTATACGGTAGCCGACGGTTTTATAG
>JAAYJF010000155.1 GCA_012523075.1 Clostridiales bacterium
CCATCGAATACCTGTGTCAGCTAGCCGAATCATTTACCGGTAAGCCAAAGCCAATAGAATGTACCGACAGAATAGTGAGTATTGTAGAGTATCGTGACGGTACGGTACTTGATGTTATTCGCCAGGTTAAGAGATGAGTACGCATTATACTAAAGTTTTGCCGCAGGAAATCCTCTCTTCCAGGGAGCGTAGAGCGGAACGACAAATGAATATGCTGACCTGTGATAAGGTAAGCTGTGTTATAAGTTTTACCCTCAATATTGCAGGTCCCGTTAAACTAAATCCTTTAATCAGAGAAAGCTTTGCCGAAGGTACCCTGGAAATAGAAGGGAAGCTTAAGCAAAACGGTATAAAGGTACTTCGGAAAGAGCAAAGAGTAGAAAAAACGGGATGCGAAGCACTATTTTCCGTTGCATACGACGCGATAGGGATAAAGAGGATGATGGTAGAGATTGAAGAAGAGCATCCTCTCGGTCGATTGTTTGACATTGATGTTATCTCCAAAGAAGGGTATCCCGTTTCACGTGCCGTGCTGGGGTTTCCTAAACGCCGGTGCCTTGTATGCGACCGTATCGCGCATGAATGTGCCCGTGCCGGAAGACACCATTATGAGCTGTTGCAACGAAAGGCCGGATGTATTATGCAGGAATACTTGCATTCACGCTGCGGTACGCCGAAGAAAAGCAAGCAACATATCGGCTTCGAAGGATAATACGATAGTACAAAACGGCTTGCATCCAGCATGCAAAGGTATTATTTGTGTTAAATGCTAAAAACAAGTGCATGGGGATTTATAGGAATATCGCAATGTAAGTTATAAAATATGCATAGGAGGTATTGACATGCCGGTAATTCTTCTTACGAATCATTATAACGAAGGTCCCTTAAAAATCGCCAAAGAAGCAGTGCCTAAAGGATTTAGCCTTATATCCCTGGACAGGCCAAGCAAAGAGGAGTTAGTAAAAAAGGCGGAGCAGGCGGATTATTTCCTGGTAAGCGGTCGTCTTCCAATAGACAGAGAGGTATTAGATGCTGCTCCCAAACTTAAGATGATACAGAGAACGGGCGTTGGCACGGATATGTTTGATATGGAAGCCCTGAAAGAAAGGAATATTCCCGTTTATGTGAACATGGGAATCAATTCACGAAGCGTAGCAGAGCATGCCGTGATGCTTATCCTGTCAGTTCTGCGCCGTTTAACCATTGTAAACGGAAATGTAAAAAACGGTATCTGGCTAAAACAGGACATGGGTGTTCAGAGTAGAGAGCTTTACGGAAAAACGGTTGGCTTGATAGGCATGGGGAATATAGGGCGTTCGGTTGTAAGAATGCTGAAGGGGTTTGAGGTCAACATCATTTATTACGATATGTACAGACAGCCGGAAGAGACTGAAAAGGAACTGGGCATTTCGTACGCTCCTATGAATGAGGTGTTTGAGAATGCGGACATTATTTCCCTCCATTGTCCGTTAGCTCCAGAAACAAAGGGTCTTATAAACGATAAAACAATATCTTCCATGAAAAAAGGTGCCATTTTAATCAATACTGCAAGAGGTGGACTAGTTGATGAGGCTGCACTGATAAGAGCCTTGGAAACAGGGCACATTGGAGCTGCGGGGCTGGACGTGTTTGCTAAAGAGCCTCCGGCTAAAGCTAACCCCTTGCTGGGTTTTGAGAATGTTGTAGTTTCACCACATGTAGGCGGCGTAACTTATGAAGCATTCAAAAGCATGATGGTTGAAGCCATGTATAATATGAAGCTGTTTGAAGAGGGTAAGACGGAAGAACTGGAGAGCAAAAGATTGAAGTAAATAATACAGCAGCGATGGCGGTAATCTGATATGCGAAGCAAATACAAAACAAAAGGAGATGTTGACATGAAAGAAACAAGAGAATTTTTGCAAAGGATAGGTCAGCCGGCGGGGGATTTATACGACCTTCCAAGCTCAAAGAAGCGGTTTTCGGACGGGGCCCAGTACAGGTTCGAGGTACCCGGTATCCAAGGTCCCGGAACAATGAAAACACTTTTGGAGGAGCTTGACAGGTACAAAATATCCATTCACCGGGTGACCCAAACAAAAGGTGTCATGACACTAACGGATGAAGAAATCGAAAGCATGGTAGGCTTGGCCAAGGAGTGGCAGGTAGACCTGATTCTTGCGATCGGGCCGAGAGCAACCACCGACACCAGTGCATCGGTACATACTTCGGAGGGTCAGCGTATGGGTTACCGTCTAAGGGGCCAGGAGCAGGTAGTCCGCGCCATCGAGGAAGTGAAGCGTGCAAGTGCGTTAGGCTGCCGTTCATTCTTGGTTTACGACGAGGGTTGTTTATGGGCACTAAACCAACTGCGCAAGGAGGGCGGGATTCCTGCGGATTGCAGGTTTAAGGTATCCGCCCATGCCGGTCATGGTAATCCCTGCTCGGCAAAGCTTATGGAGGAAATAGGGGCCAATTCGTTTAACCCGGTAAGGGATATTCAGCTTCAGATGCTGGCTGCCATAAGGTACGCCATTGATATATCGATAGACATTCATACTGAGAATCCCAAGTCATCCGGCGGATTTATCCGTCACTATGAAGTACCCGAGATGATAAGGGTTGCCGCACCGATATATCTGAAGACGGGTGGTTCTGTTGCCGCGACACACAGCTGGGATTCCACCGATGCTGACGCCAAGAAAAGGGCAAAACAGATTGTATTGGTCAAACGGGTTATAGACACATACTATCCGGAGGCCGTAGCATCTCCTAAGGGCTCCATTTACTAGAGAGTATCAATAAATAACTGAATTGGGTGGTAATAATGAAAAAAAACCTTACCGATTTCTTGATAGACGATATATATGAGTTGACGAACGAACCAATTCCGGAAGCTGTTTTAATGCAGGCAAAGAAGTGTTTGTTGGACTATTTGGGCGTGACACTGGCAGGTTCAGCCATAGCCAGGGAAAAATGCCTGCGGTATTTGGACTACTTTAACCCAGGTCAATGCGAAGCCACAGTCATAGGGTTTAAAAGAAAAGCGTCTCTACACAATGCAGTACTTGTAAACGGGTATTGTGGACACATTGCTGAATTGGATGACGG